>DASWHU010000230.1:0-11196 GCA_036398035.1 Alphaproteobacteria bacterium
CCTCGGCGCGCCAGCCATGATCTCCATCAAGGCAGGGCGATCAGACCGCGAAGTAGCAGGCGCGCGGGTGGTGGAGGACGATCGCCGAGGTCGACTGCTCGGGGTGGAGCTGCGCCTCCTCGCCCAGCACCACGCCGATCCGCCCCGCGCCCAGCAGCTCCAGGAGCTGGGCCTGGTCTTCGAGGTTGGGGCAGGCCGGGTAGCCGAACGAGTAGCGCGCGCCGCGGTATCCCTGCTTCAGGAGCTTGGCGATCTCGCGCGCGTCCTCGTGGCCGAAGCCGAGCTCGCCGCGGATGCGCGCGTGCACGTACTCGGCCATCGCCTCGGCGATCTCGACGCCGAGGCCGTGCAGGTACAGGTAGTCGCGGTAGCGGTCGGCGTGGAACCAGGCGCGCTCGACCTCGGACGCGCGCGCGCCGACGGTGACCACCTGCAGGCCGATGACGTCGCTCTCGCCCGAGTCGGCGTCGCGCAGGAAGTCGGCGATGCACAGCCCGTCCGCCCGCCCCTGGCGCGGCAGCGCGAAGCGCGCCAGCTCGCGCGCGCCGGCCTCGTCGAGCAGCACCACGTCGTCGCCGTCCGCGACCGCCCGCCAGTAGCCGTAGGCGGCGCTCGGCACCAGGATGTCCTCGGCCTCGCAGCGCCCGATCAGCTCGTCGAGGATCGGCGTCAGCTCCTTGCGCGCCCAGGCCTGGAAGTCGCGGAAGCTGCGCCCCTGCTTCTTGTAGCCCCAGTGGAGCTGATAGAGCGTGTGGGTGTTGAGGTAGGGGCGAATGCCCGACACCGGCACCCGCTCGATCAGCCGCGCGCCCCAGAACGGCGGCGTCGGCACCGCGGCCTCGCGCGCGTACTCGGCGCGGCGCAGGCGGATCGCCTGGCGGTCCGGCCCGGCGACGCGCGCAAGCAGCGGGCTCACGGCACCGTTGACCGGCTCGGCCGCGGGCTCGGCCTCCGCCGCGGGCCGGGCGGGCACGCTTGCGCCGAGCACCTCGTCGAAGCGCCCGGCGACCACCGCCTCCATCAGCTTGAGCCCGTCGAAGGCATCGCGCGCATACGCCACCGGGCCGCCGGCATACGCCGTGCGGCAGTCGCCCTCGACGAACCGGCGGGTGAGCGCGGCGCCGCCCAAGAGCACCGGGATGTCGAGCCCGAGGCGGGTCATCTCGGCCAGGTTCTCGCGCATGATCGCGGCCGACTTGACCAGCAGCCCCGACATGCCGACGCAGTCCGCGCGCTCGGCGCGCGCGGCGTCGAGGATGTTGGCGAGCGGCTGCTTGATGCCGAGATTGACCACCCGGTAGCCGTTGTTGGTCAGGATGATGTCGGTCAGGTTCTTGCCGATGTCGTGGACGTCGCCCTTGACCGTGGCCAGCACGATGGTGCCCTTGGCCTGGCCCTCGATGCGCTCCATGTGCGGCTCGAGATGGGCGACCGCGGCCTTCATGGTCTCCGCCGACTGGAGCACGAAGGGGAGCTGCATGCGGCCTGAGCCGAACAGCTCGCCGACCACCTTCATGCCGTCGAGCAGGTGGGTGTTGATGATCTCGAGCGGGGCGTAGCTGTCGAGCGCGAGATCGAGGTCGGCCTCGAGCCCGGTGCGGTCGCCGTCGACGATCCGCTGCTTGAGCCGCTCCTCGACCGTCGCCGGGCGCGGGCGCGCGCGCGCCGCACTCGCCTCGCGGCCCTCGTACAGCGCAATGAACGCGTGCAGCGGGTCGTGGCCGGGCCGGCGGCGGTCGAAGATCAGGTCCTCGGCGGCGGCGACCTCGTGGTCCGGGATCTGGTGCAGCGCCACGATCTTGCCGACATGGATGATCGCCGCGGTCATGCCGCGGGCGCGGGCGTGGTGCAGGAACACCGAGTTGAGGACGTGGCGCGCCGCGGGCTTGAGCCCGAACGAGATGTTCGACAGGCCGAGCACGATCTGGCTCTCGGGCAGCGCGCGGGCGATGCGCTCGATCGCCTCCAGGGTCTCGACGCCGAGCCTGCGGTCGTCGTCGTTGCCGGTGCAGATGGTGAAGGTGAGCGGGTCGATCAGCAGGTCCGCGGGCGCGAGCCCGAAGCGCCCGCAGGCGAAGTCGGCGAGCCGCTCGGCGATCTGGAGCTTGGCATCGGCGCCCTTCGCCATGCCGGTCTCGTCGATGGTCAGCGCGATCACCGCGGCGCCGAAGCGGCGGGCGAGCTCGAGCCTGGCCGCCGCCGGCGCCTCGCCGTCCTCGAAGTTGATCGAGTTCAGGATTGGCTTGCCGCCGTAGAGCCGGAACGCGCGCGCCAGCACCTTGAGCTCGGTCGAGTCGAGCACCAGCGGCGCCGGCACCGCATGCGCGAGCCGCGGCACCAGCCGCTCCATGTCGGCGACCTCGTCGCGCTCGACCAGCGCGGCGCACAGGTCGAGGCAGTGCGAGCCCTCGGCCACCTGGTCGCGGGCGATGGCGAGGCAGGCGTCCCAGTCCTCGGCCACCTGGGCAGCGCGGAACAGCTTCGAGCCGTTGGCGTTGCAGCGCTCGCCGATCATCAGGATGGCGTTCTCCTGGCGCAGCGGCACCTGGCCGTAGAGCGAGGACACCGCGGGCAGCCAGTGGACCCGCCGCCTGGCCGGCGCCGGCCGCCGCTTGGCCCCGGCGCGCGCGCGCAGCATCGCATCGAGCGCGGCGATGTGCGCCGGCGTGGTGCCGCAGCAACCGCCGATCAGCCCGACCCCGTCCTCGTCGACGAACCGGGCGAGCCAGTGGGCGAGGACCTCGGGGCCGAGCGGATAGCGGGTGCGGCCGTCGACCAGCTCGGGCAGGCCGGCGTTGGGCTGGACCGAGATCTGCCCCGGCCAGTGCTCGGCCAGCCAATGGACGTGCTCCGCCATCTCCTGCGGGCCGGTGGCGCAGTTGAGCCCCATGATCGGCACCCGCAGCGCCTCCAGCACGGTCGCCGCGGCGGCGATGTCGGCGCCGACCAGGAGGGTACCGGTGGTCTCGATCGTCACCTGGACAGCGATCGGCAGCTCGCGCCCGGCCTCGGCGAACGCGCGCCGGGCGCCGTTGACCGCCGCCTTGGCCTGCAGCAGGTCCTGGACGGTCTCGATCAGGATCGCATCGACGCCGCCGGCGACCAGCCCCGAGCACTGGACGGCAAGCGCGTCCTCGAGGGTGTCGTAGTCGACCTGGGCGAGGCTGGCCAAGCGCGTGCCGGGGCCGACCGAGCCGAACACGAAGCGCGCGCGGCCATCGCCGGCGAAGCGCTCGACCGCCTCGCGCGCGAGCACGGCCGCGCGGCGGTTGAGGTCGAACGCCTCGCCCGCCAGGGCGAACTCGCCGAGGGTGATCGGCGAGCCGCCGAAGCTGTTGGCCTGGACCGCATCCGAGCCGGCCTCGAGGCTCGCCTCGTGCAGCCCGCGCACCAGGTCGGGGCGGGTGCGGTTGAGCACCTCGGTGCAGTTCTCGTTGCCGTCGAAATCGGCGTCGACGTCGAGGTCCATCGCCTGCACCTGCCCGCCGGTGCCGGCATCGAGCAGCAGGACCTGATCCGCGAGGTACTCGGCGAGCGTGGTCATGGCGGCGGCGCCTGCGACACCGCGGCCATGCCGGCGGCGGCGACCGGGCCGAGCCCCATCAGGTGGCAGGTGGCGTAGGCGAGCTCGGCGCGGTTGAGGGTGTAGAAGTGGAAGGTCTCGACACCCTCGGCGCGGAGCCCGCGGCATTGCTCGGCGGCTGTCGCCGCGGCGACCAGCAGGCGCGTCTCGGGGTCGTCGTCGAGGCCATGGAAGCGGCGCTCGAGCCACGCCGGCACGGTCGCGCCGCAGCGCGCGCTGAACCGCTGGACCTGGGCGAAGTTGGCGATCGGCAGGATTCCCGGCACCAGGGGTGCGTCGATGCCGGCGGCGACGGCGCGGTCGCGAAACGCGAGAAAGGTCGGGTTGTCGAAGAAGTACTGGGTGATCAGGCGGCCGGCGCCGGCGTCGACCTTCCGCTTGAGGTGGTCGAGGTCGGCGGCGGGACCGCGCGAGTCGGGGTGCGGCTCGGGATAGGCGGCGGCGCTGATCTCGAAGTCGGCGATGCGCTTGAGGCCGGCGATCAGCTCGACCGAGCCGGCATAGCCGCCGGGATGCGCGGCGAAGCGGCTCTCGCCCTCGGGCGGGTCACCGCGCAGCGCCACCAGGTGGCGCACGCCCATGTGCCAGTAGCGGCGCGCGATCGCGTCGACCTCGGCGCGGCTCGCCGCGACGCAGGTCAGGTGCGCGGCTGGCTCGAGGCTGGTCTCGGTGCGCAGCCTCTCGACCACGTCGTGGGTGCGCGCCCGCGTGCTGCCGCCGGCGCCGTAGGTGACCGAGACGAAGGCCGGGCCGAGCGGCGCCAGCCGCTCGACCGTGCGCCACAGCGCCTCCGCCATCGCCTGATTGCGCGGCGGGAAGAACTCGAACGACACGGACGGCCCGGCGCTCGCCATCACGCGCTCCTCAGCCTCGCCGGCGCGCGCCCGGCCTGGCCCGCCGCGGCCGGCGACTCGGCGGTCCACACCACCACTGTCAGCGGCGCGCCGGCGAGGCGGGCGGCGCGCGCCGGCACCAGGCCGACGGTCCGGCACCAGGCTGCGACCTCGCTCTCGGCAAAGCCCAGGCGGCGGTGCGCGTGCTCCTCGCGCAGGAACTCCTGGTCATGGGGCGCGAAGTCGACCAGCACCAGCCGCCCGCCGGGCCGCAAGACGCGCGCGGCCTCGGCCAGCGCGGCGGTCGGGTTGTCGGCGAAATGCAGCACCATGTGGAAGGTGACGGCATCGAACGAGGCGCCGGCAAACGGCAGGTTGTACATGTCGCCGTGGCGGACCTGGCAGTGGCGCAGGCCGTGCTGCTCGATGCGCACACGCGCCAGGTCGAGCATCTCGTGCGACTGGTCGATGCCGACGCCGCGCTCGAAGTGCGGCGCCAGCAGCTCGAGGATGCGCCCGGTGCCGGTGCCGATATCGAGCAGGTCGCCGCGCGGCCCATCGCCGAACGCCGCCAGCACCGCGGCCTCGACCTCGCTCTCGGGCACGTAGAGCGCGCGGATCTCGTCCCAGCGCGCCGCGTTGTCGCGGAAATACCGCGCCGCCCGCTCGGCGCGCGCGCGCTTGACCGCCTCCAGCCGCTCGCGGTCGAGCGCCAGGGTCGAGTCCGCGCGCGGCAGCAGCGCGATCAGGCTCTGCGCCAGCCGGCCGCCCGCCTCGGGCTGGACCAGCCGATAGAACACCCAGGTCCGCTCCTGGTGGCGCTCAAGCAGCCCGGATTCGCACAGCAGCTTCAGATGGCGCGAGACCCTGGGCTGGCTTTGGCCCAGGATCTGGGTCAGCTCGCTCACCGTCAGCTCGCCCTCGGCGCACAGCGCGAGCAGGCGCAGACGAGTCGATTCGCCGGCGGCGCGCAGGCCGCTGAGCAGGGCGTCGAGGGAGCGGAGCAAGGACGCGTTCATTTCTTGCCTATATAAACATATTTTTATGTTTTAATGCAACGCCTCGATCGACGCCGCACCGGGCCTGCCGGGTCGAACGGCCGGTCCAGGGAACGCAGCGCGAACCTGGGGCGTGGCCGTTGCTGCCGGGCGGCTGGGACATATTTACAACAGCGGGGGGCGGGTGCTTAGGTGGGCACTGCGCGGACTGGCGCAACAGGGGGGCTCATGCTACTCGGATTCAATGCGATTCGCCCGAGTCGCGCCGGCGCGGCGCGGCCATGGCGAGCGAGTGCTGTAGCGCAATTGCCGGGGGCGTGCGCGAGACAATGTCTTGCGGTCTTGGATTGTCCGACGCCGCAGGCGACGCTGGCAATTCGACCGCGTCGCCGGCTCATGCTCGGCTGATGGTGGCCAGGGGGGCACCGCGGGTGGCGCGGGAGATGCCATCGGCCGCGACTGGTCGTGCGCCCGCGGCCGTGCGGCGCGGCCGGGGAGCGGCGCATGCCGGCGGCGCGCTCGCTATGGTGCTGATCGCGGCCGTCGTGTCAGGCTGCGCGACGCCGCCGGCGGCGGACGATCCGGAGGCGTTGGCGGAGTTCGAGGCGACCAACGATCCGATCGAGCCGTTCAACCGCGGCGTGTTCGAGTTCAACCTGTTCATCGACCGGATCCTGCTCAAGCCGGCGGCCCAGGCCTACGACTGGCTGTTCCCGGCCGAGCTGAAGTCCTCGATCCATAACATCCTGAGCAACGCCAACGAGCCGGTGAACCTTGCCAATGCCACCCTGCAGGGCAACATGGAGCGCGCCGTCACCGCGCTCGGGCGGGTGCTGATCAACACCACGCTCGGCATCGGCGGCATGATCGACGTCGCCAGCGACCTGGGGCTCGGGCCGATCGACGAGGACTTCGGGCAGACCCTCGCGGTCTGGGGCATGGGCGACGGCCCCTACCTGATGCTGCCGCTGCTCGGCCCCTCGAGCGTGCGCGACGGCATCGGCCGCGGCGTGGATATCTTTCTCGACCCGATGACCTATGTGCTCGCCAACTCGGACAAGGACTTCATCGGACCGTCGATCATGGCGACCACGGCGGTCGACCTGCGCGCGCGCAACCTGGAGCGGCTGGACGAGATCGAGCGCACCTCGGTCGACTTCTATGCCGCGATTCGCAGCCTCTACCGCCAGCGGCGCGACGACTTGATCCGCAACGGCGAACCGAGCGATGATCCGTTCCTGTCCAATGGCCTGGAATTTTGACGAGGACGACGACTGTCATGCCTAGAACGGGTGCTCTGCCGCGGCGCGCGCTGCTGGCCGCGGCGATCGGCGCGTCTTTGGCGCTCATCGCCGGCCCCGCCTCGATGCCGGCGCGCGCCGCGCCCGACGAGGCCGCCGGCTTCGTGCGCGTGCTGATCGACCACGCGATCGAGGTGCTGAGGTTGCCGAGCAACGAGAAGGCGCAGCGCGAGGCCGGGTTCCGCGATCTTCTGGTCAGCAACTTCGACCTGCCGCTGATCACCCGCCTGGTGGTCGGGCGCTACTGGCGCCAAGCCAGCGAGGACCAGCAGCGGGAGTTCGCGAGCGCGTTCGAGGCGCACATCGTCAAGGTCTACACCTCGCAGCTCGGCGCCTACGAGGACGAGCACGTCGAGATCCGCAATGTGATTGCGCGCACCGACCGCGACACCATCGTCACCACCGACGTGATCCGGCAGTCCGACCCGCCGTTGCGCATCGACTGGCTGGTGCGCGACGACGGCGGCGGCGGCTACAAGGTCATCGACGTCGCCGCCGAGGGGGTCAGCATGATGACCACCAAGCGCTCGGAGTTCTCGTCGGTGATCGCGCGCGAGGGCCTGGACGGCTTGATCGGCCGGCTCAAGGACCTCAACGCCCGCGGCGGCACCGAGGTCGGCGAGTCCTGACCGCGCCGGTCAGCGGCTGAGCGGCTTGTAGCGGATGCGGTGCGGCTGGTCGGCCGCCTCGCCCAGGCGGCGCCTGCGGTCGGCCTCGTAGTCGGCGTAGTTGCCCTCGTACCAGACCACCCGGCTGTCGCCCTCGAAGGCGAGGATGTGGGTGGCGATGCGGTCGAGAAACCAGCGGTCGTGGCTGACCGCGACCACCGAGCCGGCGAAGTCGAGGAGCGCGTCCTCGAGCGCGCGGAGCGTCTCGATGTCGAGGTCGTTGGTCGGCTCGTCGAGCAGCAGCAGGTTGGCGCCCGACCTGAGCATCTTGGCCAGGTGCACCCGGTTGCGCTCGCCGCCCGACAGGACGCCGACCGGCTTCTGCTGGTCGGTGCCGCGGAAGTTGAACCACGCCACGTAGGCGCGGCTGTTGACCTCGCGCCGGCCGAGCGGAATCGTGTCGCGGCCGCCCGAGATCTCCTGCCACACCGAGTTCCCGCCCGCCAGGCTGTCGCGGCTCTGGTCGACATAGCCGAGCTTGACCGTCTCGCCGAGCCTGAGCGCGCCGCGGTCGGGCGACTCGGCGCCGGTGATCAGCCGCAGCAGCGTGGTCTTGCCCGAGCCGTTGGGGCCGATCACGCCGACGATGCCGCCCGGCGGCAGGCGGAACGACAGGTCGTCGATCAGGAGCCGCACGCCGAAGCCCTTGGAGAGGTGCTCGGCCTCGACCACCGCCTCGCCGAGCCGGGGCCCGGGCGGGATCGTGATCTGGGCGGGGCCGGCGCGGCGCTCGCGCTCGGCGGCCTCGGCGGCGAGGGTCTCGTAGGCGGTGATCCGGGCCTTGCTCTTGGCCTGGCGGGCGCGCGGGCTGGCGTTGATCCACTCGAGCTCGTGATCGAGCTGGCGGCGCATGGCTTCGGCCTCCCTCGCCTCATGGGCGAGGCGCTTGCGCTTCTGCTCCAGCCACGACGAGTAGTTGCCCTGCCAGGGGATGCCGCGGCCGCGGTCGAGCTCGAGGATCCAGCCGGCGACGTTGTCGAGGAAGTAGCGGTCGTGGGTGACCGCGACCACGGTGCCGGCATAGTCCTTGAGGAAGCGCTCCAGCCAGGCCACCGACTCGGCGTCCAGATGGTTGGTCGGCTCGTCCAGCAGCAGCATGTCGGGGCGGGCGAGCAAGAGCCGGCACAGCGCCACCCGCCGGCGCTCGCCGCCCGAGAGCGTGTCGACCGCCGCCTCGGCGGGCGGGCAGCGCAGCGCATCGAGCGCGATGTCGACGTCGCGCTCGAGGTTCCACGCGTCGCTCGCCTCGATCCGTTCCTGAAGCTCGGCCTGGCGCTCGATCAGCGCCTGCATCCGGTCGTCGTCCGCGACCTCGGCGAAGGCGGCACTCACCGTGTTGAACTCGTCGAGCAGCGCCTTGGTCGCGGCGACCCCCTCGAGCACGATCTCGCCCACCGTGCGCCCGGCCTCCAGTGCCGGCTCCTGGGGCAGGAAGCCGACCCGGATGCCGTCCGCGGCCCAGGCCTCGCCGGCGAAGTCGGAATCGTCGCCGGCCATGATCCTGAGCAGGGTCGACTTGCCGGCGCCGTTGATGCCGAGCACCCCGATCTTGGCGCCCGGCAGGAACGACAGCGAGATGTCCTTCAGCACCGTCCGCCCGCCGGCGTAGGTCTTGGTCAGGCCCTGGGTATGGTAGACGTACTGGGGAGAAGCCACGCTTAGCCGCGCCCGCCTCGCATTCTCGAAAATTCCTGTCCGCGCCGCCCCCCCTCACCCTTCCCTCTCCCCCCAAATGTGGGGGAGAGGGTTGCGCAGGGTTGGCGCGGCGACAGCCGCGGCTTTACCCGAAGCTGGGTGAAGGGGGAGCGGGGCCGAGCGCGACATGCCGTCGTCGCCCTCAGGCGCCCTGGAGCGCCGCCCACATCTCGCGATCGCGGGCCTCGGTCCAGATGCGCGGATGGGTGATGCCCTTGGCCTCGTCGTAGGCGCGGCTCACGTCGAACGGCAGGCAGTGCTCGAAGATCACCATCCGGCCGAAGCGCGGCTCGAGCGCGGCGCGCGCGCGCCCGAAGGCGTCCTTGAGCGACTCGCTCGCGGCGACGCTGTCGGCGACGCTCTTGGCGAGCGTCGTGACGAAGTCGCGGGTCTGGTCGATCGCGGCGTTGACCTCGGCAGGGCTGGTCAACGCCTCGCCGCGGCCGGGCACCATCTTCTCGGGCCTGAGCGCGCGCAGCCGCTCCAAGGTCGCCGGCCACTCGCCCGGATAGGAATCGCCGGCATAGGGCGCCGCGCCGTACTCGACCAGGTCGCCGGCGAAGCACACCTTCTCCTTCGGCAGCCAGGCGATGATGTCGCCGCGGGTGTGGCCCTTGCCGATATGCATCAGCCGGACCTCGCGCGCGCCCATCCAGATGGTCATGCGCTCGGAGAAGGTGAGCGTCGGCCAAGTGAGCCCCGGCACCGACTCGATCCCCTGAAACAGGCGCGGGAAGCGCTGGACCTCGGACTCGTAATCCTGCCGGCCGCGCTCGGCGATCAGCTCGCGGGTCATCTCGCTGGCGACGACGTGCTCGGCGCCGTAGGCGCTGGCGCCGAGCACGCGCACCGCGTGGTAATGGCTCAGCACCACATATTTGAACGGCTTGTCGGTGACGCCCCGCACCGCCGCGATCAGCTCGCGCGCGGCCGCCGGGGTCGCGCGCGTGTCCATCACCAGCACGCCGTCGTCACCGATCACCACGCCGGTGTTGGGGTCGCCCTCGGTGGTGTAGGCGTAGACGCCGGGGGCGAGCTCGGCAAACGTCGCGGTCTTGTCGGCGACATCGCCCTGGGACGCGAATGCCTTGGCCATGCCCGGCCCTCCTGGTGGTGTGCGGCTGCGGCGGAAGCGGCGCCTGTATAGCAAAGCCGTCCTCAGTCGCAAAGGAAAGGCGGGCACGCGGAGGCGCGGAGGGCGCGGAGAAGAAATAGGCATTGCCGCCCCCCTCACCGCGTCCTCCGCGGCTCCGCGTGAGCCCAATTCCGGGCCGCCCTGGCGGCCTCCCGGGCGATCTGGTATCTGAGCGGCTCAGGCGCCATGAAGACCTATACGTTCCCGCGCTATGCGTATCGGCCGCCGCCCGAGCTTCGCGGCGGCGGCAGGCATCGCCCGGTGGTGGTGGTCGGCGCCGGGCCGATCGGCCTCGCCGCGGCGATCGACCTCGCGCTGCACGGCGTCGCCTGCGTGGTGATCGACGACGACGACACGGTCAGCATCGGCAGCCGCGCGATCTGCTGGTCGAAGCGCTCGCTCGAGATCCTGGAGCGCCTCGGCGTGGCCGAGCGCATGATGGCCAAGGGGGTGACCTGGCAGAGCGGGCGCATCTTCCTGGGCGAGCGCGAGCTGTACCGCTTCGACCTCGCCGACGAGGGCCGCCAGCGCTTCCCCGCCTTCATCAACCTCCAGCAGTATTACGTCGAGCAATACCTGGTCGAGCGCGCGCAAGAGTTCCCGGAGATCGAGCTGCGCTGGCGCAACCGGCTGGCCGGAATCGAGGCGCGCGCCGACGGCGTCGCCCTCGACGTCGACACCCCGGACGGCCGCTACCGGCTCGATGCCGACTGGGTGATCGCCGCCGACGGCGCGAGGAGCGAGACGCGCCGCCTCATGGGCCTCGACTTCCTGGGCCGGGTGTTCGAGGACCGCTTCCTGATCGCCGACGTGGTGATGCGCGCGGGCTTCCCCAAGGAGCGCTGGTTCTGGTTCGACCCGCCGTTCAACCCGCGCCAGTCGGCGCTCTTGCACATGCAGGCGGACGACGTGTGGCGGATCGATCTCCAGCTCGGCTGGGACGCCGACCCCGACGAGGAACGCAAACCTGAGCGCGTGGTGCC
>DASWHU010000231.1:0-4742 GCA_036398035.1 Alphaproteobacteria bacterium
GGGCGGCAGAAACGGCATCCGGGCGCTGATCGCCGCCTTCGGGGTGCTGGCGGTCGCGACGGCGCCCGCGGCCCGCGCCGAGACGGTGCTGAGGCTGTCCAACTGGGTGCCGCCGAGCCACCTGATCAGCCGCGACATCCTGGCGCCGTGGGCAGGGGAGGTCGAGCGCGTCACCGAGGGCCGGGTGCGCGTCGACATCCTAAAGGCGCCGCTCGGCAAGCCGCCGGCACATTTCGACATCGCCCGCGACGGCCTCGCCGATGTTACCGTCGGCGTCCACGGCTACACGCCAGGGCGGTTCGTGCTGACCGAGATCGCCGAGCTGCCGTTCCTGAGCGACAGCGCCGAAGCGCTGTCGGTGGCCTATTGGCGGGTGCATGAGCGCTATCTCGCCAAGGCGGGCGAGCACAAGGGCGTGCACCTGCTGGCGCTGTGGGCGCACGGCCCCGGGCACATCTTCAACGCCCGGCGCCCGATCCGCGCCATCGACGACCTCGCCGGGCTAAAGTTCCGGGTCGGCGGCGGGCTGGTCAGCGAGATCTCGGACGCGCTCGGCACCGTTGCCGTCCAGGCGCCGGCGACCCAGGCCTACGAGCTGGTCGCCAACGGCGTCGCCGACGGCATCTATTTCCCGGTCGAGTCGGTGACCTTCTTCAACCTGACCGAGCCGCTGCGCTACGCCACGCTGATTCCCGGCGGGCTGTACAACTCGAGCTTCTTCCTGGTGATCAACGAGGCGAGCTGGCAGGCACTGGGCGCCGCCGACCGGGCCGCGATCATGGCCGTCTCCGGCGAGGCACTGGCGAGGCGCGCGGGGCGCACCTGGGACGCCGCCGATCGCGCCGGGCTCGAGGCGATGACCGCCGCCGGCACCGCGCTCGAGGTCGCCGATGCGGCGATGCTGGAGGCGCTCAAGGCGCAGCTCGCGTTCGCCCGCCGCGACTGGGTCGACCGCGCCTCCGACCGCGGCGTCGACGGCGCGCTGGCGCTGGCCGCGCTCGAGGCCGAGATCGCCCGCCTCAAGTGACCGTCGGGCGCAACGCCGCGCGCACTGCGGGGCGCGCGCTCGCCATCGCCGCCGGTGCGCTGCTGCTTGCCATGCTCGCCCTCACTGTCGCCGACGTGCTCGGCCGCTACCTGCTCGCGCGGCCGATCCCGGGCGCGTTCGAGCTCACCCAGGTGATGCTTGCCCTGCTCATCTTCTGCGGCCTGCCGCTGGTCTCGGCGCGCGACGGCCATGTCGCGGTGTCGCTGATCGACCCGTGGCTGAGGCCGGGTGCCGCGCGCTGGCGCGACCGCCTGGTCTGGGCGCTGGGCGCGCTGGTGTGCGCGACCATCGCCTGGCGGCTCGCCGCGCTCGGCGCGCGCCTCGCCGACTACGGCGACCGGTTCGAGTTCATCGGCCTGCCGCGCGCCGCCGTCGCCTATCCGATGAGCGCGCTGGCCGCCGCCGCCGCCCTGGTGCTGCTCGCCAAGGCGCTCGGCGGCCGGCGCTGACCGCTGGCCATGGCGGCGGTCGCGGCCGGCTTCGCCGCGCTGTTCCTGCTGATCCTGCTGCGCCTGCCGATCGCGTTTGCGATGATGCTGGTCGGCGCCGGCGGGGTCGCGGCCCTGGTCGGCTGGCTGCCGGCGCTGGCCATGGTCCAGCAGGTCACCTTCGACACCGGGCTGTCCTATGAGCTGTCGGTGGTGCCGCTGTTCGTGCTGATGGGCAACCTGGTCACTCGCGCCGGACTGTCGGACGAGCTCTACGCCGCCGCCCACGCCTGGCTCGGCCATCGCCGCGGCGGGCTGGCGATGGCGACCGTGGTCGCCTGCGGCGGCTTCAGCGCGATCTGCGGCTCGAGCCTGGCGACCGCGGCGACCATGGCACGCGTCGCCATGCCGCCGATGCGCCGCTACGGCTATGCCGACTCGCTCGCTGCCGGCGCGGTCGCCGCCGGCGGCACCCTCGGCATCCTGATCCCGCCGAGCGTGATCCTGGTGCTCTACGGCATCATGACCGGACAGGACATCGGCGCCTTGTTCGCCGCCGGCCTGCTGCCGGGCCTGCTCGGCATCGCCGGCTATGTCGGCGCGATCGCGGTCGTGACCTGGCGCGACCCGGCGCTCGGCCCGCCGGCGGAGCGCACTGGCTGGCCGGCACGATGGCGCGCGACCGCGCGGGTGTGGGGGGTGGCGGTGCTGTTCGCGCTGGTCATGGGCGGCATCTACGGCGGGGTGTTCACGCCCACCGAGGCGGCCGGCATCGGCGCCGGCGGCGGCCTAGCCTTCGCGCTCGCCCGGCGCGCCCTCGACTGGCCCGCGCTCCTGGACGTGCTGGTGCGCTCGGCGGAGACCACGGCGATGCTGTTCTTCGTCCTGATCGGGGCGCTGATGTTCGCGAACTTCGTCAACCTGGCGGGCCTGCCGGCGGCGCTGTCCGACTTCGTCGCGGGGCTCGATGCGCCGCCGCTCGCAGTCATCGCCGCCATCGTCGCGATCTATCTGGTGCTCGGCAGCGTGCTCGAGAGCCTGTCGATGGTGATGCTGACCGTGCCGGTATTCTACCCCCTCGTCGGCGATCTCGGCCTCGACCTGATCTGGTTCGGCATCGTCGTGGTGGTGGTGACCGAGATCAGCCTGATCACGCCGCCGATCGGGCTCAACGTGTTCGTCCTGCGCGGGGTGATGCCGGAGCTGTCGCTGGCGACCGCGTTCCGCGGCGTGACCCCGTTCTGGATCGCCGACATCTTTCGGCTCGCCGCGATCGTGCTGGTGCCGGGCATTGCGCTCCTGTTGCCCGCGCTGATCCGCTGAGGGCCTTGTGAAGGGGAAGCGGAGCGGCTATGTCATGCGGCCATGAGCCATGACTTCATCGTCATCGGCGCCGGCATCGCCGGCGCCTCGGCCGCCTGCGAGCTCGCCCGCCACGGCAAGGTGGCGCTGCTCGAGCGCGAGGACCGCCCCGGTTATCACTCGACCGGGCGGTCCGCCGCCTTCTACACGCTCAACTATGGCAATGAAATCATTCGCACGCTCACCGACCTGAGCGGCGACTTCTTCCGCGACCCGCCGGACGG
Source organism: Alphaproteobacteria bacterium (assembly GCA_036398035.1). Classification (GTDB taxonomy): domain Bacteria; phylum Pseudomonadota; class Alphaproteobacteria; order UBA7887; family UBA7887; genus DASWHU01. Next base: position 3,063 of record DASWHU010000231.1, read on the forward strand.
CTTCGCCGAATCGCCGCTGATCGTGCGACATGCGACCGTGACCATCGCCCGCGCCGACCAGGAGGCGAGCTTTCGCGACAACCTGCGCGCGGCGCGTGCCTCGGCCGGCAGGATCGACGAGCTCGACCCGGCCGCGGCCGAGCGCCTGATCCCGATACTGAGGCCCGGCTACGCCGCCTTCGCCCATCTCGAGCCCGACTCGTATTTCATGGATGTCGCCCTGATCCACGGCGGCTTTCTCAAATCCCTCGCCGCGCGCGGCGGGAGGCTGGTCTGCGGCGCCGAGGTCGGCGGGCTGAAGCGCGCACGCGACGCTTGGCGCGTTACCACCAAAGCCGGCGCGTTCGAGGCGCCGGTGGTGGTCAATGCCGCGGGCGCCTGGGCCGATGACATCGCGCGCCTCGCCGGCGCCGCGCCGGCGGGGCTCCAGCCGATGCGCCGCACCGCGATCATCGTCGCCGCGCCCGCGGGCATCGACATCGCCGCCTGCCCGCTGGTGATCGACACCGACGAGCAGTTCTATTTCCGGCCCGAGGCCGGCAAGGTGCTGGCGAGCCCGGCCGACGAGACGCCGTCTGTGCCCTGCGACGCGCAGCCCGAGGAGGCGGACGTCGCGGTCACGGTCGATCGCCTGGAGCGCGCGACCACCTTGAGCGTGCGCCGGGTCGAGCACAGGTGGGCGGGCCTTAGGAGCTTCGTCGCCGACCGGGCGCCGGTGGTCGGGCCCGACCCCGCGGCCGAGGGCTTCGTCTGGCTCGCCGGCCAGGGCGGCTACGGCATCATGACCTCGCCGGCGATGGCGCGCGCCGCCGCCGCGCTCGCCGCGGGCAGCGCGTGGCCGGCCGAGCTCTCCACCCGCGGCATCACGCCGGCCAGGCTCGCGCCGGGCCGCGCGAGCCTTGCCGCGACGGTGCGCGCGTAAGGCGGGCGCGGAGGCCTGGGCGGTGGACATCTATCACGGCTGGTTCAACCTCAAGGACGGCGTCGGCGATGCCGACTTCGCCGCCCGCTTCCGGGCCTACATGGCGCACCTCGAGGCCGAGGGCCTGATCGCCGGCTGGCGGCTGACCCGCCGCAAGCTCGGCCTCGGCCCCGCCTTCCTGCCCGAGTTCCACATCATGATCGAGACCGACGGCCTGGCCCAGCTCGATGCCGCGTTCGCCCTCGTCTCCGGCCGCGCCGAGCCGGTCGAGGGCCTCCACCACGCGGTCAACAGCGCGGTCCAGGACGTGGTGTTCGCGCTCTACCGCGACTTCCCCGACCCCGGCCGCAAGACCGGGTCGGAGCGCTTCTAGGCCGTGGTCACGGGTAGGCGCAGACCTGCTCGGTGACGGTGACGAAGCCGCGCGTGTCGGCGGCCTGGACCGTGAACCTATGGTCGCGGTCGTCGATCACCACCGAGTGGTAGAGCGGCAAGGTGCCCTGGGCCTGGCTCGCCTGGCCGCCGGGCTGGGTGAAGTCAAGGGCGATCGGCTGGGCGGCATCGAACCAGGCTTCCGCGTTGCCGGCGCCGTCGCGCGCGGACGCGCCGGTGCCCGAAACCACGATCGCGTTGTCGGCGAACGACACCGTGGCGTTGCTGCCGTTCGAGATCGGCGTCTGGATGATGAACCTGCGGCTGGTCACCTCGGCCTCGCAGCTGCTCTCGTTCTCGACCGCCGCGACCACGTGGGAGATGCG
>DASWHU010000232.1:0-5030 GCA_036398035.1 Alphaproteobacteria bacterium
CCGACCGCGGCGCTGAACGCGGCGAGGCCCGCGCCTTTCAGGAACCCGCGCCGGTCCGGCTGCCAGCGCCGGCCGAAGACCAGCGCGTCGGCACGCTCCGGGTCGTCGTCGTAAAGCTCGCACAGGCCACGCTTGGTATCCGTCATCGCGCCCTCCGGAGATGTTGTTGTTGTTCGCCCGGCGGGACATCTTGCGAGATACGCCCGGCACTGTCCATGCTGCCGCGCACGCGCAGTGCGGAGCAAAAAACAGGGTCGCGGGCGGACTGGTACCCGCGACCCTCAGGGGTTCGGACGGCACGCGCGGGGGCTGGTCGGCGTGCGGTCCGAGCCGGAACCTCCCCGCGGACACTCACCGCATCGCAGGACGGTTCCGGTTCATCGGCGCACGCCTACCATTTCACCTGGGTGCGGAGCGCGAACACGTCGAAGGTGTCGCCGGCCGAGGGGCAGTTGACGCCGGTCGAGCAGTTGGCGGTGCCGCCGATGCGGTCAACATCGACGTGGATGTAGTTGAGCTTGAACGCGATGTAGTCGTTGACCCACCAGTTCAGGCCGACGGTGTAGGCCTCCTGCTCGCCGCCGCGGGTGCCGAGGAAGGTGCCGTCGGAGGCGAACGAATTCTCCTGATCGTTGAGGTCGACGGCGTCGTAGCGGCCGACCAGCTCCCACGCGCCCCAGCCGGCATTCTCGATGCTGAACGGGTTGGCGGGCTTGATTCCGCTCCACGCCGCCTTGGACATGCTGTAGGGGCGCGGCTCGCCGGTGATCACCCAGCCGGCCTGGAGGTAGTAGCCCATGAAGTCCTGCTCGCCGCGCTGGCTGCGCAAGTCGTTCGGGTTGAAGTATTCGTCGTAGCCGAACCAGTTGACCTCACCGTTGAGCCAGAGATTCTGGTACTGGCCGGCGGCCTCGAGCCCGACCATGTAGGCACTGTCGGCCGAGGTGGTGCTGGCGCTGATCCATTGGTTCGAGTCGACGCGGATGTTCGGCCGGTCGGAGAAGGTGATGGTGTTGGCGCCGTTCTGCTGGTTCGGCTCGAAGACGTGGTAGCCGGAGGCGCCGATGTGGAGCGCATACTCGTTGCCCATGCGCAGCGGCGCAATGGCCAGGCGGCCGTTGACGCTGACCTGCTCGTCGTCGGTCTGCTGGTTCCAGTCGGCGCCGAACACGCCCAAGCCGGCCCACCAGAAGTCGCCGTGCGCGTTCGCGCTCAGGCCGACATGCTTGGCGCCGGCCGGCCCGAGGGCGGCGTTGTTGGTCGAGGAGCGCTCGATGAACGGGATGTCGTTCGAGCTGGTCAGCTCGTCGAACCCGTTCGGCGTCTTGTGCCGCCCGACCCTCAGGCGCAGCGGCTTGATGCCGTTATAGCCCAGGAAGATCTCGTCGATCTGGAAGTTGCCGGCCGAGCTGTCGCCGGCGTCGAAGACCAGGTTGTACTCCCAGTCCTTTTCGATGATGCCTTCGACGCCGAGGCGCGCGCGGCGCAAGTTGGTGCCGCTGTTGAGGTCGGGCACCACCGTCGGATTGACCACCATGCCGCCGATGACCTGGCTGTTGTCCTCTTGGTCGTACCAGGCCGCGTCCCAGTGCACCCGGCCGGTGATCGACATGGTGTAGCGGCCGTCGGCGGACTCGAAGGTCGGGGCGGGGCCTTTCATCTTGACCTTGACCCCGCTGTCGTCCATCGCCTTTGCGGCGGCCTGGTCCGCCGTCTCCTGCGCCTGCTTCACCTGCGCCTCGAGCTGCGTCTTGAGCAGCTTGATTTGCTGCTCGAGGTCGAGGATGCGGGATTCGATGTCCTGTTGCGCCGAGGCGGGAGAGGCGGCCAAGGCCGCGGCCATCGCCGCGCAGGCGAGCAGGTGCGTGGTAGAGACCTTCATGTCGGGATGTCCTTCTCCGTGGCGTTTTGTCGTGGCCGGTCACGGGTCGGACGACCCGCCCCCCGTTTGGCGCCGGGATAGGCCGCGCGTGTTACATCCCAAGTGGCGGTTTGATGTCGTTTTGATGACAAGGGGGGAGACAAACCCCAATGTTTTCAACTTGCTGACGAGTCGTGCCGGAGACGCGGCGGGCGCTGTTGCGGCGTCGCAACGGACGGTCGCGGGTTTTCTGTTGCCAAGGGCAAGCCGCCTCATAGGATCGCCGCCATGAGCGGGACCCCGAGCGGCACGCGCCGGCGAGGTACGGCGGTGCTCCGTGTCGCCGACATGTATCGCGCCGACGCCGCCGCGGTGGCGGCGGGCGTGCCGAGCCTGGCCCTGATGGAGAACGCCGCCGCCGCGATCGTGCGCGAGGTCCGCCGCCGCTGGAGCCCGCGCCCGACCCTGGTGCTGTGCGGGCCCGGCAACAACGGCGGCGACGGCTTCGGGGTCGCGATCGGGCTCGCGGCGGCGCGCTGGCCGGTGACGGCGGCCTTGCTCGGCGAGCGCGCGCGACTGAGCGGCGACGCCGCGGTGATGGCCGGGCGCTGGCCAGGGCCGGTCACGCCGTTCGATCCGGCCCTGATCGAGGGCGCGTCGCTGGTCGTCGACGCGGTGTTCGGCGCCGGGCTCGCGCGCCCGGTCGACGGCCGAGCGCGCGCGGTGCTCGAGGCGCTCGCGGCGCGCGGGTGCGAGGTGGTGGCTGTCGACGTGCCCTCGGGAGTCCACGGCGACACCGGCGCAGTGATGGGCGCGGCGGCGCCGGCCCGGCTGACGGTCACCTTCTTCCGGCCGAAGCCCGGGCACCTGCTGCTGCCCGGACGCGCGCTGTGCGGCGAGCTGGTGGTCGCCGACATCGGCATCCCCGACGCCGCGCTCGACGACATCGCCCCGCCGCTCGCGGTCAACGGCCCGCGGCTGTGGGGCGCCAGGCTGCCGCGCCCGGCCGCGGGCGGGCACAAGTACGACCGCGGCCACGCCGTCGTCGCCGGCGGCGCAACCACCACCGGCGCGGCACGGCTTGCGGCGCGCGCCGCGCTCGGGGTCGGCGCCGGGCTGGTCACCGTCGCCGCGCCCGCAGCGGCGTTCGCGATCTATGCCGGGGCGTTGACCTCAGTCATGGTGACGGCGATCGCGAGCGAGGGGGATTTCGACGCCGTGCTCGCCGATCGGCGCAAGAACGCGCTGCTGATCGGCCCCGGCCACGGCGTCGGCGAGGCCACCCGCGCGCGCGTGCTGGCTACCCTTGCGGCGGGCAAGCGGTGCGTGCTCGACGCCGATGCGCTGACCGTGTTCGCCGACGACCGCGAGGCGCTGGCCGCGGCGATCGCGCGCGCCGAAGTGCCGGTGGTGCTGACACCGCACGACGGCGAGTACGCGCGCCTGTTCGGCTTCGAGGGCGACCGGCTTCAGCGCGCGCTCGCCGCCGCCGAGGCGAGCGGCGCGGTGGTCGCGCTCAAGGGGCCCGACACGGTGGTCGCGGCCCCGGACGGGCGCGCGGCGATCACCGCCGATGCGCCGCCCGAGCTTGCCTCGGCCGGCACCGGCGACGTGCTCGCCGGCCTGATCGTCGGCCTGCTCGCCCAGGGCGCGGACGGCTTCGATGCCGCCTGCATGGGCACTTGGCTGCTGGGCGCGCTTGGCCGCGCCGCCGGGCCGGGGCTGGTCAGCGAGCGGCTGGTCGATCATCTGCCCGGCGTGCTCGCTGCGGTGCGCCGCGAAGCCGGAGCGTCGGCGCCGGGTGATGGCTGAAGCGGGCGCGACCCTGCTCGACCGCACGCTGCGCCGGCTGCGGCGCGGCTGGCACGAGCTGTCGCTGAGCGGCCCGCGGTCGCTCGCCGATACGCTGTCGCGCAAGCTCGACGGCGCCGACCTCGCGCGCGTGCGCAGCGCGGTGACCGACTGCCTCGAAGGGCGCGGCGGCGAGGTCTCCGCGCTGTCGCGCGCGGCGGCGCTGGGCGAAGCCTATCTGATCCTCGATGCGACCGGGCGCGGACGGTTCCTGAACCTGCTCGCGACCGAGTTCGGCTGCGACCGCACGCAGGTCGACGCCGCCGCCCAGGCCTTGCTGTCGGCGCGCGACGGCGACCGCGCCGGGGCCGAGCGGGCGCTGCGCATGGCGCTGTCGCCGCGCCGGTTCGCCTTGTTCCGCCAGCTCGGCGCGCTGCCACAGGGGGTCAAGTTCCTGGTCGAGCTGCGCGCCGAGCTCGAACGGCTGTCGCTGGACGAGGACGTGCGCCGGAGCCTGTCGGAGGAGCTTCGCGACCTGTTGTCGTCGTGGTTCGACTACGGCTTCCTCGAGCTGCGCCGGATCACCTGGGCGTCGCCCGCCGACCTGCTCGAACGCCTGATGGCCTATGAGGCGGTGCACGAGATCCGCTCCTGGACCGACCTCAAGAACCGGCTCGACTCGGACCGCCGCTGCTTCGCCTTCTTCCACCCGCGCATGCCGGGCGAGCCGCTGATCTTCATCGAGGTCGCGCTCACCAGCGGCCTTGCCGACAGCGTCGAGGCGCTGCTCGACGAGACCGCCGCGGCGACCGATCCGGCCCAGGCCGACACCGCGATCTTCTACTCGATCTCGAACGCCCAGCGCGGGCTCGCCGGGATCAGCTTCGGCGGCTTCCTGATCAAGCGCGTGGTCGACCTGCTGCGCGCGGAGTTCCCGAAGCTCAAGACCTTCGCCACCCTGTCGCCGATGCCGGAGTTCAGGGCGTGGCTCGCGGACTGCGTCGCGACCGCGCCCAAGTCGATCGCGGCGCTGGTGTCCGATGACGACATCGCGGTGCTGCGCGAGACCTTGGACCGGAACTGGCCCGCCAACCCGGAGCAGGTGGCGGCGTTGCGCGAGCCCCTGATCAGGCTCGGCGCCCACTACCTGCTGGCGGAGAAGCGCAACGGCCGGGCGAGCGACCCGGTGGCCCATTTCCACCTGTCGAACGGCGCCCGCGTCGAGCGGCTCAACTTCCTCGCCGACCGCTCGCCCAAGGGCATGCGCGAATCCGCCGGGCTGATGGTCAACTACCTGTACAAGCTCGACGAGATCGAGGCCAACCACGAGGCCTATGGGGCCGAGGGCAAGATCAGGGCATCGTCGCAGCTGCGCGGC
>DASWHU010000233.1:0-7475 GCA_036398035.1 Alphaproteobacteria bacterium
AGCACCACCAGCAGCTCGAGCAGCGTGAAGCCGCCGTCACGCCGGGTGCCGCGGGCGCGCGGACCACGACGGCGTTGCGCCAGGGTCGTCACAGCGGGATGTCGTAGACGCTGAACATGGCGCTCAGGATCGAGCCGATGATCAACGCAATCAAGCCCCCAAGTGCGAGCGTCATTCCCGGCACCAGCAGCGCCAGCATGCGGTCGACCGCGCGGCGGACCTCCTGGTCGTAGATGTCGGCCACCTTGTGCAGCATCTGCTCGAGCTGGCCGGTCTCCTCGCCGACCCGCACCAGCTGGGCGCTGAGGGCGGGAAAGTGCCGGGCCTTGGCGAGCGGCTCGGCCAGCCCCTCGCCTTCTTTCAGGCTGGTGCCGATGTCCTCGATCGCCTTGGCCGTGACGCGGTTGGCGAGCGTGTCCTTGACGATGGCGAGCGCGCTCAGCATCGGCACGCCGTTGCTGAGCAGCGTCGCCAAGATGCGGCTGAACCGCGCCGTCTCGGCCTTGGCGATCAGGTCGCCGGCGAGCGGCAGGCGCAACAGGAGCGCGTCCCAGCGCGCGCGCAGGGCGGGACTGGCGAGCTGCTGGCGGATCAGGAGCACCAGCGCGAGCAGCACTGCGAGCCCCGCCCAGCCGTAGTCCTCGACCGCCTCGCCGACCGCGACCACGATCCGGGTCGACGGCGGCAGCGCGGCGCCCGCGTCCTCGAACAGCGGCGTGAACTGGGGCAGCACCACGGTCAGCAGCATCACGATCGCGCCGCCGGCCATGACCGCGACGATGGTCGGATATATCAGCGCCGAGCGCACGCTCTCGCGCAGCGCCTGGGCCCGCTCCATGTAGTCGCCGAGGCGCGCCAGCACCTGCTCGAGCGCGCCGCCGGCCTCGCCCGCGCGCACCATGCTGACGTAATAGCGGGGAAAGGCGGCGCCCTGTGCCGCCAGCGCATCGGCGAACGAGGCGCCGGACCGGATCGTCTCGAGCAGGCGCGCCAGCATCCGACGAGTCGGCTCGTGGTCCGATAGCCCGGCCAGGATCTCGAGCGCCCGCTCGAGGGTGAGCCCGGCGCCGAGCAGGGTCGCCATCTCGCGGGTGAACACGGCGATCTCGCGCCGTCCGATGCGCCCGGCGCCGAGCAGCGGGCGGGCAAGCCACCCGCCGCCCCCGCCGCTGACCTCGTCGGCGCGGATCGGGGTGTGGCCGAGCTGGTGCAGGCGCTCGATCACCGCGCCCTTGTCGGCGCCGGCAAGCTCGCCCTCGATCATCTCGCCGGCGCGCGAGACCGCCTTGTAGCGATACAGCGGCATGGCCCGGCCGGCTCCGCCCTCGCCCTAGACTTCCCGAGTGACGCGCAGGATTTCCTCGACCGTGGTCTCGCCGGCCAGCGCCTTGCGCAGGCCGTCTTCCTGCATGGTGACCATGCCTTCGGCGACCGCCGCCTGCTGGATGTCGCCGGCCTCGGCCTTGTTCAGCACCCGCGCGCGCAAGCCGTCCGACATGACCAGCATCTCGAGGATGTTGGTGCGGCCGTGATAGCCGGTGCCGTTGCACGCCTCGCAGCCGACGGCGCGGTGGAGAGTCACCGCACCGCCGTCGGTGAACCGGTCGAGGCGCAGCTCGGCGACCAGCTCGGGCAAGGCGGGGAAGGCGGCGCGGCAGCGCGGGCACAGCGTGCGCACCAGGCGCTGGGCGGCGATGCCGTTGACGGTGGCGGTCAACAAATAGTCGTCGACGCCCATGTCGAGCAGGCGGGTGATCGTGCTGGCGGCGTTGTTGGTGTGCAAGGTCGACAGCACCAGGTGCCCGGTCAGCGCCGCCTGGACCGCGATCTGCGCGGTCTCGAGGTCGCGGATCTCGCCGACCATGATGATGTCCGGGTCCTGGCGCAGGAACGAGCGCAAGACGTTGGCGAAGCTGAGCCCGATCTGCGGCTTGACCTGGAGCTGGTTAACCCCTTCGAGCTGGTACTCGATCGGGTCCTCGACGGTGAGGATCTTCTTCTCGGGCGAATTCAGCCGCGCCAGCGCGGCGTAGAGCGTGGTGGTCTTGCCGCTGCCGGTCGGGCCGGTGACCAGCACGATGCCGTTCGGCCGCTCAAGCACGCCCAACAGCCGCTCCAGCGCCTTGCCGCGGAAGCCGAGGCTGGCGAAGTCGAGGCGCACGCTGCCGCGGTCGAGCACGCGCAGCACCACGCTCTCGCCGTGCATGGTCGGCAGCGTGGCGACGCGCAGGTCGATCTCCTTGCCGCGCACCGCGAGCTTGATGCGCCCGTCCTGGGGCAGGCGGCGCTCGGCGATGTTGAGCTTGGCCATCAGCTTGATGCGCGAGATGATCGCCGCGCGCAGCTTGCTCGGCGGCGAGTCCACCTCCTGCAGGACGCCGTCGACCCGGTAGCGCACCTTGAGCTGGTTCTCGAACGGCTCGATGTGGATGTCGGAGGCGCGGCTCTCGACCGCGCGCGTGATCAGCATGTTGACCAGGCGGATGACCGGCGCCTCGCTGGCCAGGTCGCGCAGGCGCTCGACGTCCTGCTCGGTGATCTCGCCGGCCTCGCCCTCGAGCTGGTCGCTGATCTCCTCGATCGACGACTTGCCGCCGCCATAGGCGCGCTCGATCGCGGCCTCGATGTCGGCGGGCAGCCCGACCCAGGTGACGACCGGCTTGTCGGCCAGCAGCTCGACCGCGCGGATGGCGTAGGAATCGAGCGGGTCGGCCATCGCCAAGGTCAGCGCCTCGGGCGACTCGGCGAGCGGCATCACCCGCGATTCCTTCAGGAACTTGGCGCTGCCCTCGAGCAGCGGCGTCTCCGGGTAGTCGGCGCGCGTCGCCAGCGCCAGGCCGAGCTCGTGCGCCAGCGCCTCGGCCATGTCGCCCTCGGAGACCAGGCCGAGGCGGGTCAGCACCAGATGCAGCGACGGCCCGCTCTGGGCGACCCGGCGGGCGCGCTCGAGCCCCGCAGCCTGCAGCTTGCCGGCCGCCACCAGGGCGCGCCCGAGCCGGTCCTCGAACGACGCCTCGACGTCTGCGACGGTGGGCTTGGAGTCGTTCACCACGTCCTCTCGACTTTAGTCTACCACCCGATCGTGATCGGGCCATAAAGCCAGCTCAGCCAGAACCCGAGCGCGAGGGTGGGGCCGAACGGCACCGGGTCGGTGGCCGACAGCGGCCGGCCGAATGCGCGCCCGGCGAGCGCCGCCAGCAGCGCGCCGGCGGCGGCGATGGTGACCACGCCGGGCAGCGCCTGCCAGCCGAGCCAGGCGCCGGCGGCGGCGAGCAGCTTGGCATCGCCGAGGCCGAGCCCCTCGCGCCCGCGCAGGCGCGCATAGCCCCAGCCGATCGCGGCCAGCGCGGCAAAGCCGGCGAGCGCTCCTGTGACATGGTCGGTCCAGCGCGCCGGCGCCAGTGCCGCGGCCACCGCCAGGCCGGCCGCGACCAGCGGCAGGGTCACCAGGTCGGGCAGCGCGAGGGTGCGCCGGTCGACCTCGGCGAGCGCCAGCAGGACCAGGGCGAGCGCACAGCTCAGCCACAGCGGCGCGCCCAGGGTGGCCGCCGCCCAGCCGGCGAGCAACGCGCCCGCGAGCGCGAACGCCGCCATCGCCGCCGGGCGCGGCCGGCGCCAGCCGCCGCCCGCCAGCCGGTCGACCGCGGGCGCGAGCAGCGCCGCCGCGACCGCCGTCGCCGCCACCGCCCAGCCCTCGCCGCCCGCGCCCATCGACTGCCTCAACCCGGCCCTGGTCCCGCTCGTCGGAATCGACATAATGCACCACCGCAGGACCACAGGGAGGATACCGGGGTGAAGCTGTTCGGCAGTCCGCTGTCGCCGTTCGTGCGCAAGGTGCGCGCGGCGATTCACGAAATGGGCCTCGATTCGCGGATCGCGTTCACGGCGGTGACGATGACGCCGGTGGCGCCGGACGCGGTGCTCAACCGGGCCAACCCGCTCGGCAAGATCCCGGCGCTTGAGCTCGACGACGGCTCAAGCCTGTACGACTCGCCGGTGATCTGCGAGTACCTCGACGGCGTCCACGACCGGCCGCGGCTGTTGCCGCCGGCGGGGCCGGCGCGCTGGCAGGCGCTGCGCCGCCAGGCGCTCGCCGACGGCATCATGGACGCCGGCGTCCTGGTCCGCTACGAGATCGCGGTCCGGCCCGAGGCGTTGCGCTGGGACGACTGGATCGCCGCCCAGAAGGGCAAGATCGCGCGCGCGCTCGATTCGCTCGAGGCCGAGGCGGGCGCGCTCGGCGGCGGCTTCGACATCGGCCGGATCGCGATCGCCTGCGCGCTCGGTTATCTCGACTTCCGCTTCGCCGCCGACCGCTGGCGCGACCGCCGCCCGGCGCTCGCGGCCTGGTTCGAGACCGCCGCCAAGCGCCCGTCGATCAGCTCGACCGCGCCGGAGCTCGCGGCCACTTAACCTGCGGCGGCGGCGGGGCCGCGGCGCCACAGCCACAGCGCCGCGGCCAGGCCGAGCGCGATCACCGCGGCGGCGAAGCTCACCCCGATCAGCTTGCCGACCGAGGCCGCGAGCAGCGGCAGCACGAACAGCGCCGCCAGCACACCGACCAGCCGCCGCGCCGCGCTGTCCCCGATCGCCGGCGCCTCCGCCTGAAGCAGCCAGACCACGGCGAAGGTCGCGACCACCAGGTCGTAGTCCTGCACGTACGGGGTCGCGAGCAGGGCGGCGAGCACCAGCACCGCGCCCTTCACCGGCTGCGGCGTGCGCGACCGCCAGACCGCGACCACCGCGGCCAGCGCGACCAGCGCCGCCGCCGCCTGAAGCGCGTACGCCGCCGCCACCCCGGCGCCGAGCGTGCGCGCGGCCACGAACACCGAGGCGAACCGGTGCCACAGGCCCTCGGCGTCCTCGAGGATCTCGCGCCGCAGGAAATCGGCTTGCGCCGCGTAGTCGGCCCAGAGGTCGACGCCGAACGCGGCGAGGCTCGCCCCGACCAGCGCCAGCACGGTGACGGCGGCAGCGGCGAAGGCGCGCCAGTGGCCGCCAGCGGCGAGCGCGACCGGCACCAGCACGCCGAGCTGCGGCTTGAACGCGAGCAGGCCGAGCAGGACCCCGGCGACGTGCGGCCTGCGGTCGAGGAGCCCGAGCCCGCCGCCCAGCAGCGCCGCGGTGACCAAGCCGTTCTGGCCGCTGATGTCGTTGATCAGCACCGCCGGCGTCGCCAGGCCGACCAGCAGCGCCGCGCGCCACGAAAGCGCACAGCGCAGCGCCGCGACCAGCGCAGCAAGCCCAAAGAGAGTCCACGCCGCCAGCGCCGGAACGTATGCCAGCGGCGCGAGCGGCAAGCTCAGGACCAGCAGCAGCGGCGGGTAGGAGTAGTGGTAGAGCTGCAGGTCGGGGCCGACCACCGAGACCTGGAAGGCGTGGAACGCCGCCAGGTCGTAGATCTCGCCGGCCCGCCCCTCGAGCGCGAGGCGGGCCGCCGACCAGGTGTTGATGAAGTCGTCGCCGAGCGGCCAGCGGCGGCCGTCGGTGAGCCCGGCGCGGGTGCGGTCGATGACGTACCAGACGTGGGTAGCGACCGCCGCGGCGATCCAGATCAGTGCCACGCGGGCGAGGAAGCGCGCATCGAGCGCGGCGCGCGCGGCGAGGCTCGCCCTACCTCCGTCCCGCCCGCTCGCGCCGTCCGGGTCCGCCATCGGACCCGATCCTATCGCCCCGCGCCGTGCGAAGCGACCAGTCGAGAACGGACTCACGCGGAGGCGCGGCCTTCGAGACGCCCTCTTGCGAGGGCTCCTCAGGCTGAAGAGCGCCGAAGGCGCGTCTCGAAGCCTCCGCGCCTCCGCGTGCCTAATCGTCGCTCGCGATGTTATGATTGCGCTCAGACACAGCCGGCAGGCGGGGCGCAGACCTGGAGGCCGTTTCATGATCTTCCGCCAGATGTTCGACAGCACCTCCTGCACCTACACCTACCTGATCGCCAGCCGCCGCGGCGGCGAGGCGGTGATCGTCGATCCCGTGCTCGACAAGGTCGACCGCTACCTGAAGCTCTTGGAGGAGCTCGACCTGAAGCTGGTCAAGGCGGCCGACACCCACGTCCATGCCGACCACATCACCGGCCTCGGCGCGCTCCGCGACCGCACCCGCTGCGTCACCGTGATCGGCGAGCAGAGCAAGACCGACGTGGTCTCGATGCGCGTCGCCGACGGCGACCGGATCGAGATCGAGGGCATCGCGCTCGAGGCGATGTACACCCCCGGGCACACCGACGATTCGTACTGCTACCGGATGAGCGACCGGGTGATGACCGGCGACACCCTGTTCATCCGCGGCACTGGCCGCACCGACTTCCAGCACGGTGATGCGGTCGCCCAGTACCACTCGATCTTCGACCGCCTGCTCACGCTGCCGGAGGAGACGCTGGTCTATCCGGGCCACGACTACAAGGGCGACACGGTCAGCACCATCGGCGAGGAGAAGGCGTTCAACCCGAGGCTCCAGGTCGATTCAGTCGAGCAGTACGTCGAGATCATGAACAGCCTCAACCTGCCCAACCCGAAGATGATGGACGTCGCGGTGCCGGCGAACCTCAAGGTCGGGCTGTCGCAGGACGAGATCGAGGCCCACGGCTGGTCGCTCGCGCCCGAGCAGGCGTTCGCCCTGGTCGGCGGCGCCGCTGCGATCCTGATCGACCTGCGCGACCGCGGCGAGCGCACCCGCCACGGCGAGATCCCGGGCTCGGTGCGCGCGCCGTATGGCGCGCTCGAGGCGAACCTCGGCGCGCACGGCCTCTTGCGCCAGCTCGCCGGCAGCGGCAAGCGGCTGGTGTTCTACTGCGCCTACGGCGAGCGCTCGGCGATGGCGGTGCAGGCGGCCCACGAGGCGGGCATCGCCGATGCCATCCACGTCAGGGGCGGCCTCGACCAGTGGCGCAAGCGGGGCGGCCCGATCGAGCCGGCGCCATAGCGCCCATGCGCACCGGCCCGGCGACCGAGGTCAAGCGGCGCCTGGCCGCGGTCCCGGACGCAGCCCGGCGCGAGCCGGTGATCATCCGCCGGCGCCGGCGCGCGCGCCGGCCGAGGACGAGCTCGCCGATATGGTAGCGGACGCGGACGGCGGCTGACCGCCGGCGTGCCGGCGTCCCGACCCGCGACTCGCGGCGTCCTCACCCTCGGCGCAAGACTGTTTCGCGCTCCCTCGGCCGATCGTGGTAACGGCCGGCATCAGACCGGCTCTCCGTAATATGTGAGAATGCATCGCATTCGCTCTTGACTTCGAGTCGTGATTGCGAATTAGTCGCAGTGCGAGTGTGAGCCATTCGCATAGGTAGCCCCCCACTGCCTCGGCGGGGGGGGCGAGCTGTCAACGAAGGACTCGTGGGTGGGATTCGATGCGCAGACTCGCGCCCGCCGCCGAGGAGGTGGGGGGCTAGATATGCGAATGGCTCACACTCGCACTGCGACTAATTCGCAATCACGACTCGAAGTCAAGAGCGAATGCGATGCATTCTCACATATTAC
>DASWHU010000234.1:0-4104 GCA_036398035.1 Alphaproteobacteria bacterium
GCCGTCGGCGCGCGCGAACGCGCCGATGCCGTCGAGCACGCCGGGCGGGGTGTAATCGCCGATCGTCTCGCCGACCGTGAACACCGGCTCGACCGACCAGCCGCCGAGGCCGGCCAGCATCGCCGGCGCGTCGGTGCGGAAGCCGTCCCCGGCCGCCGCCGTCGCCGCCGACAGGCCGGCGACGGCCGCGAGCAGCCCCGCCCGGCGTCGGCGATGCGCCAATTCGTCCCCCTCGAACCCGGGCCCGGGTCAGTCTCTCTTGAGCAGGCCGCGGATCACGTCGACCGGGTTCGGCGGCGCGGCCTCGGTCTCGGCCGGCGCCGGAGCGGGCGCCGGTGCCGGTGCCGGCGCGACCTCGGGCGCGGGTGCAGGCGCCGGCGCGGGGGCTGGAGCCGGAGCGGCGCCCGGCGGTTGCAGCACGCCTTCCAGCAGCTTGAGCGGGCTCGACGGCGCGGGCGCGGCCCCTTGCGCGCCTTCGGGCGCCGGCGCCGCCTTCGGCAGCAGGCCCTCGATCAACCGGCCGACGCCGCCCTGGTCGCCACCCTGGTCGCCGCCGGGCGGCAGCACGCCTTCGAGGAGCTTGCCGATGCCGCCTTCGGCGCCGCCGGACAGCCCGGGGATCGGCAGCGCGACGCCGAAGTCCTTGGCCGCGTCCAGCAGCTGCTGGGGCATCGCGGCGATGCGCGCCGGGTCCTTGGCCGCCTCGCGGAAGACGCTCTCCCAGTCGACCTCGGTCGCCGGCTGGTGCCAGGGGCCGCGGACGGTGATCGGGATCGGCAGGCCGGCGAGCGCGTCCTGCCCGCCCTGCCCTTCGAGGCTGCCGACCAGCTTGGCGGTGACCTTGTAGTCGACCATGCGCGGCGGCATCGGCACCAGGCCGCCGCCGTCGACGCGCACCAGCGGCGCAAGCATCTTGAGGTCGCGGTTGTCGATCACTCCATTGGTGATGGTGTAGGTGCCGCCGAGCTCGCTGAAGTCGGTCTGCTGGGTCTCGCCGGCGCCGGTGTCGAGGCCGAGGCTGCGGGCTTGCCTGAGCCCCGCCGCCAGGTTGAAGCCGGTGATCGCGCCGTCGGTGAAGCGGACCATGCCGTCGCCGGCGAGCGAGCCGACCAGCTCGCGCTGGCTGCGCCCGTGGCCCGCGCCCTTGGCCGCAAAGGCCATGGTGCCGGTGAGCCGGCGCAGATCGGCGAACGCCGACAACAGCGGCAGCGCCTGGAGCCCGCTCGCGTCGGCCCGGTAGTCAAGGCTGAGCGCATCGCCCGAGGCATCGACCGTCGCCGCCCCCGCCACCGTGCCGCCGGCCAGCTTGAGCTCGTCGACGGTCGCGGTCAGCACGCCGCCCGCGACTGCCGCTTTCGCCTTGAGCGCATCGATGACCAGGTCGCGATAGCGCACGTCGCGCGCGTCGATCGTGACCTCGCCGTCGGCGCCGCGCAGCGCGGCCATGTCGAACGGCTCGTCGCTCCAGTCGCCGGGCGCGGCCGCGGGCGCCGGCGGCGGCGCTCCGCCCCCTCCGCCGCCGCCGCCCGACGGTGGCGCCGGCTCGGCGGGCGGCGGCAGGAAGGCGTTGGCGTCCAGCCGGTCGATGGTCAGCGCGGCATTGAACACCGGGACCGCGCCGGCGCTGTCGAAGCGGCCATCGGCGCGCGCCCGGAACGCCGCACCCTCGACGGTCGCCTCGGACAGGGTCACCACCGGCCCGCTGGCGCCGAGCGTCGCCTTGACCGCGAGCGCGCCGGGGTCCGGCTGGCCGGCGGGCAGCGGCTGGCCGAGCCAAGCCAGCAGCCGGCCGACCGAGGCGGTCTCGACCGCGAGGCCGCCGTCGAGGCCCGGGGTCGGGCGGCTCTGCACCGCGCCCTTATACGACGCCGTGACCAGCGCCGAGTCGACCGAAAGGTCGACCCCGAAGCGGTCCTCGCCGAGGACCTTGGGCAGCGGATCGACGGCGGCGGCAAGCGCCACCTGCTCGCCCTTGTAGACCGCGCTCGCGTCGATCGCCGGGCCGGCGTCGATGCCGGTGAGCGAGGCCTTGAGCGACAGCTCGGACAGGCCGGCGAACGCCTCGTCGCTGGTCTCGATGCCGGCGAGGGCGACGTCGACATTGGCGGCAAGCGACTCGGCGAGCGCGCGCGCATTCGCGCCGCGTCCGGTCGCGCTGACGCGGCCCGAGGCGACGCCGGCGACCGGCAGCGCGGCGCCTGCGGCCTCGGCGAGGCGCGCGACGGCGACCTTGTCGACCGTCACCTCGGCGTCGACCGACAGCTCGTCGCCCGAGCCGTCGGCGGCGACCTGCGCCGTCACCTCGCCGCCGTACAACCCGAGCTGCTCGATGCGCATCTGGTGGACGCCGCCCGCCATCGCCCCGGACAGCACCACCGGCCCCACCTCGTAGCCCATCGCCCGCAGCGCGCCGATGCGCACCGACACCTGTCCTTCCATGGTGCGCATGTGGGCCAGGTCGAACGGCCGATCCGGGATCGCGGCAAACAGGTCCGCCTGGGCGGCGGGCGCCGGCGCCGCGGCCGCGGCCGGCTCTGCCGCGGCCTGCTCTGCCACGGCCTGTTCCACCGGCGCCGGCGGCGGCAGATAGCGGTCGATGTCGAGCGAGTCTGCCTCGAGCGTGAAGTCGACCTTTTGCACCGTCGCACCGCGCTCGAAGCTGCCGTGGGCGCGGGCGTTCAGCCCCTCGCCCGCGATCGACGCCTCGGACAGCACCACCTTGGCGCCGTCGGCGGCGACCGCCGCGCGCACCGACAGCGGCCCGGGATCGGGCTGGCCCTCGGGCAGCGGCCGGCCGAGCCAGCCCGCGAGCTTGCCGACCGAGCCGGCGTCGAGCGCGAACGCGCCGTCGAGCGCAGGCACCGGGCGCTGCTGCACCGCGCCCTTGTAGGACGCCGTGACCAGCGCCGAGTCGACCGAAAGATCGAGGTCGAAGCGGTCCTCGCCGAGCACCTTCGGCAGCGGATCGCTGGTGGCGGCGAGCCTCACCCGCTGGCCGTTGTAGACCAGCTCCACGTTGACCGCCGGCGCCGCGTCGATCCCCGGCAGATCGACCGCGAGCGCGAGCTCGGAGACCGCGCGCAAGGCCTCGTCCGTGGCCTCGACCCCGCCGAGGTCGAGCTCGACCCGCCCGGATAGGTTCTCGGCCAGCGCGCGCGGGCTGGCGCCGCGGCTCTTGGCGACCAGCGCGCCCGAGGCAATGCCGACCATCGGCACCGCCGCCCCCGCGGCCTCGGCGAGCTCGCCGACCGCGACCTTGTCGATACCGAAGTCGGCGTCGAGCGTGATCTCGCCCGCGGTCTCGGCGGGCGCAACCGCCAGCCGGCCTTCGACCGTGCCGCCGTAGAGGCCGAGCTCGGCGATCTCGAAGCTGGCGCTGCCGCCTGCCGCCTTTAGAGACACCGACAGCGGCCCGGCGCGATAGCCCATGGCGCTGAGCGCGCCGAGCTTGATCGCGATATCGGCGTCGATGGCATCCAGCGCGGTGAGGTCGAGCGGCGCGTCGGGCACGGCGGCGAACATGTCGGCCTTGGCCGCCGGCGCGCCCTGGTCCCCGGCAGGCGCGGCGGGCGGCGGCGCCGGCTCCGCCGGCAACGCCTGTGCGCCGGCGGGCCGCGGCGGCAGGTAGCGGTCGATATCGAGCGACTCGCCCTCGAGCCGGAACGCGACCTTGGTCACCTCGCCGCCGGCATCGATCGAGCCGAAGGCGGTGGCATCGAGCCCCTCGCCCCGGATCGTCGCCTCGGTCAGCGCCACCGACTGGCCCTCCGCGACCAGCTTCGCCGCCAGCGCGAGCGGGCCGGGGTCGGGCTGGTCCGCCGGCAGCGGCCGGCCGAGCCAGGACAAGAGCGCGCCGACCGAGGCCACGTCGAGCGCGAGCGCGCCGTCGAGCCCGGGCAAGGGCCGGGTCTGCACCGCGCCGTCGTAGCTCGCGGTGACCCGCTTCGAGTCGAGCGCGGCGGCGAGCGTGAACCGGTTGCCGGCCAGCGCATCGCCGAAATTGGTGACCGTGACCTTGGCCGAGACCGGCTCGTCGTTGAGGGTGAGCGCGCCGGCGAAGGTGAGCGGCGCGTCCGGCGCCGGCGCGGCGAGGGACGCGCTGAT
>DASWHU010000235.1:0-2016 GCA_036398035.1 Alphaproteobacteria bacterium
TCCTCCGCAGGCCTGTCGCGAGGCCGGACGCGGGCCTTCAGGTTCCGGGCACGGCCTAACCGGCGAGGCCGAGCACCTCGCGCATGCCGTAGAGCCCGGGCGCGCGCCCCCTGGTCCACAGCGCCGCGCGCACCGCGCCGGCGGCGAACACCTCGCGCGAGGACGCCCGGTGGCCGAGCTCGAGGCGCTCGCCCTCGCCCGCGAACACCACCGCGTGGTCGCCGACCACGTCGCCGCCGCGCAACACCGCGAAGCCGATGTCGCCGGTCCGGCGCGCGCCCGTCACGCCGTCGCGCGCGCGCGCCGAGACTTTCTCCAGATCGACCCCGCGCCCCTTGGCCGCGGCGCGCCCGAGCCCGAGCGCGGTGCCCGACGGCGCATCGACCTTGTGGCGGTGGTGCATCTCGACGATCTCGATGTCGTAGGCGTCGTCGAGCACCGCCGCCACCTGCTCGGTGAGCGCGAGCAACAGGTTGACGCCGATCGACATGTTGGGCGCCCACACCACCGCCGCGCTGCGGGCGGCCTTGCGCACCGCCGCCGCCTGCGCCGCATCCAGGCCGGTGGTGCCGATGACGTGCGCGGTGCCGGTGGCGCCGGCGAGCGCCGCGTGGGCCGCGGTCGCGGCGGGCGAGGAGAACTCGATCACCACGTCCGCGGCCTCGAACAGCGCGCGCGCGTCCTCGCCGATGGCGATGCCGAGCGCGGCGATCCCGGCCTCGGCGCCGGCGTCGCGCCCCGCGGCCGGGTGCCCCGGACTCTCGATCGCCGCCGCCAGCCGGCAGCCTTCGGTGCCGGCGATGCGGCGGATCAGCGCCGTGCCCATGCGCCCCGCCGCGCCCACCACCCCGATGTCGAGATCGGCCATCGCTTGCTCCAGCCCGCCTGCGGTCGCGAACGGTCTAGCCGCCGGTCGCAGCCCCGGCAAGGGAAGGGGCGGCCCTGGGATAGTCGATGTAGCGCGCGGTCTCGTCGGCGACCGCCTTGCCGCACAGTCGCTCGACCACGTGGAACGCCATGTCGATGCCGGCGGCGACCCCGGCCGAGGTAATGATGCCGTCGTCGACATAGCGGACATCGCGCTCGACCGTCACCCCGGCATCGAGCGATTCCAAAAGCTCGGTCGCGCCCCAATGGGTGGTCGCCCGCCGGCCCGCGAGCAGGCCGGCGCGTGCCAGCACCAGCGCGCCGGTGCACACCGAGGTGGTCAGCCGGGCACCCGCCGCGACCCGCTTGACCCAGACGAGGGTCGCGGCATCCTCGAGCAGCGCGCGCGTGCCGAAGCCGCCGGGCACGAGCAGGACATCGATAGCCGGCGCTTCGGCGAACCCGTAGCCGGGCATGACCTCGAGCCCGCCGACCGCGGTCACCGGATCGCGCGTCCTGGCGACCGTGAACACGCGGAACGGCGCGGTGTCTTCGGAGCGGCGCGAAGCGATGCCCGGCACCGTGCGGGTGCGCGAGAACACCTCGAACGGGCCGCTGAAATCGAGCACCTCGACGTCATCGAACACCAGGATGCCGACATTGATCCTGTCCATGGCGCGAGTCAGCTCACCGCCGCCAGCTCATAGGCGCTTCGGATGACGAACGAGCCCGCGAAAGAGTCTCGCAAGGACGGCGTCTTCAAGCCGGCGCCGATGCCGTCGAGCACCTTGCGTGCCGCAACCGCCGCGACGCGCGCGCGGTCGGGCCGGCGGGTGTCCCGATACAGCCGGCTCAAGGCGAGCCGGGTCTTCCACAGCTGGGGCGGGTTGCCGATCCGCTCGGCAATGGCGAGTGCGCGCAGCAAGGCCTCCTCGGCGTCCTCCCAGCTCAGCCGGGCAACCTCGATGCCGGCCTTGAGCCGCCAGCCGCGCACCAGGTACTTCTTCGAGTCGGTGCGGGTCGCGAGCTCGAGGCACTGATCGGCCCACGCCTTGGCGCCGGCGGGGTCGTCGAGGGCGAGGCAGGTCTCGCCATAGCCCGCGAACAGGTGCTGCGAGTAGCGCCAGCGCATCCACTCGCTGGTCGCCG
>DASWHU010000236.1:0-3681 GCA_036398035.1 Alphaproteobacteria bacterium
GCGGCGCTGCCGCTGCTGCGGAGGACGGGCCGCTCGCTCCTCAGGACGAGGGAGTTTTGAAAATCAAGCAATTACCTCACCCTGAGGAGCGCCCGACGGGCGCGTCTCGAAGGGTCAGGCAAAAGATTCACAGGCTCTGAGTCCGTCGCGCCCGCGCGCGCTGCGCATGGAACGGCTGACGGTCACCCGAAGCCCCGCCCCGCCGCGGGGCTTCGGCGATTCGGAGCGCGCCTATCTGCTGCCGACCGCCTTGCTGCGCGGCGAGAGCGCGCGGCGCGCGCTCGCCGGCGGCGCGGCGTTGCCGCTTGCTGGCGGGCCGGTGGCGTTCGCCGCCTGCGAGGTGGTGGTGCGCGCGCCCGGCGCGGCGCTGGCGAGCTGGCTCGAGGTCCCGGCGCTGAAGCGCTGGCGCGACTCGCTTGCCGACCCGGCGCCCCTCGACCAATTGCTCGAGCGCCTGTGCGCGCCCCGGCCGCCGTTCGCGGCCATCCCCCTCGACCGTCCGCGGCTGATGGGCGTGGTCAACGTCACCCCCGACAGCTTCTCGGACGGCGGCCGCTTCCTCGATGCCGAGCGCGCCATCGCCCGCGGGCGTGCGCTCGCGGATGCGGGTGCCGACATCGTCGATGTCGGCGGCGAGTCGACCCGCCCCGGCGCCGCGCCGATCGCGCCCGAGGAAGAGCAGGCGCGCGCCGTGCCGGTGGTGCGCGCCCTCGCCGAGGCCGGCCTGACGGTCTCGATCGACACCCGCAACCCGGCGACGATGGCCGCCGCGGCCGCGGCCGGCGCCGCGATCATCAACGACGTGAGCGCCCTCGCCCACCACCCCGACAGTGCCGCGCGCGCCGCCGCCACCGGCTGCGCGGTGGTGCTGATGCACAGCGCCGGCGACCCGCGCAGCATGCAGGACCGCCCCGCCTACGACCACGTCGCGCTCGACGTCTATGACGCGCTCGCCGCGCGCGTCGCCGCCGCCGAGGCCGCGGGCATTGCGCGTGCAAGGCTCGCCGTCGACCCCGGCTTCGGCTTCGGCAAGACGCCGGCGCACAACCTGCGCCTGGTCGACTGGCTGGCGCTGCTGCACGGGCTGGGCTGCGCGCTGGTCGTCGGCGCCTCGCGCAAGAGCACCATCGCCCGCATCGCCGGCGGCATGGCCGAGGACGCCGGCGGCCGCCTTGCCGGCTCGCTTGCGCTGGCCACGGCGGCGTGGGACCGTGGCGCCCAGATCCTGCGCGTCCACGACGTCGCCGAGACCGCGCAGGCGCTGGCGCTGTGGCGCGCGCTCGACGACGCCGGCTCGCCGCCCTGATCCGGCTTGTGCGCCGGCGGCGGCGGCGCTAAGTGCTGTCGCCGGCGCTGCACGCCGGCGAGGAGGGATCGAGTCGCATGCCCCGCACCCTGTTCGGCACCGACGGCATCCGCGGCCGTGCCAATCTCGAGCCGATGACCGCCGAGACCGCGCTCAAGGTGGGCATGGCCGCGGGCAAGGTGTTCAGCCGCGGCGCGCACCGCCACCACGTGGTGATCGGCAAGGACACCCGCCTGTCGGGCTACATGATCGAGCCGGCGCTGACCGCCGGCTTCACCTCGATGGGCATGAACGTGATCCTGGTCGGGCCGATGCCGACGCCGGCAATCGGCATGCTCACCCGCTCCTTGCGCGCCGACCTCGGGGTGATGATCTCGGCCTCGCACAACCCCTACTGGGACAACGGCATCAAGTTGTTCGGCCCCGACGGCTTCAAGCTCTCGGATGCGGTCGAGCGCGAGATCGAGGCCGCGATCGACAACGGGGTGGCCGACGGCCTGGCGGCGCCCGAGTATGTCGGCCGCGCGCGCCGGCTCGACGACGCCCAGGGCCGCTATATCGAGTTCGCCAAGGCGACCTTTCCGAAAGGCATGACCTTGAACGGCATCAAGGCGGTGCTCGATTGCGCCAACGGCGCCGCCTATCGGGTCGCGCCGACGGTGCTGTGGGAACTCGGCGCCGGGGTGGTGCCGATCGGGATCGACCCCGACGGCTTCAACATCAACCAGGGCTGCGGCTCGACCGCGCCTGAGGCGCTGTGCCGCGAGGTCGTGGCCCAGGGCGCCGACATCGGCATCGCGCTCGACGGCGACGCCGACCGGGTGGTGATGTGCGACGAGCAGGGCGCGCTGATCGACGGCGACCAGCTGATGGCGCTGGTCGCCGAGCACTTCCACCGCCACGGGCGGCTCGCCGGCGGCGGCGTGGTCGCGACCCAGATGTCAAACCTCGGCCTCGAGCGCTACCTCGACTCGCTCGGCCTGCACCTGGTGCGCACCCCGGTCGGCGACCGCTACGTGGTCGAGCACATGCGCGCCCACGGCTACAACGTCGGCGGCGAGCAGTCCGGGCACCTGATCCTGACCGACTATGCCACCACCGGCGACGGCCTGGTTGCGGCGCTGCAGGCGCTCGCCGTCCTGGTCGAGCAGGACCAGCCGGCGAGCGCCGCCGCGCGCCGGTTCGAGGCCCTGCCCCAGCACCTGAAGAGCATCGCCTGCAACGGCGCGGGCGTGCTCGAATGCGGCGAGGTGATGACCGCGATCGGCGATGCGCGGGGCTTGCTCGGCGGCGCCGGCCGCTTGCTGGTGCGCATGTCGGGCACCGAGCCCAAGGTGCGGGTGATGGCCGAGGGCGACGACGAGGCGGCGGTGCTGCGCGCCATCGAGGCGGTGGTCCAGGCGATCGAGCGCCAGGCGCCATGAAGGGGCGCGTGCTGGTCATCGCCGGCTCGGATTCGGGCGGCGGCGCCGGCATCCAGGCGGACATCAAGACCGTCACCGCGCTCGGCGGCTATGCGGCGTGCGCGATCACCGCGCTCACCGCCCAGAACACCGTCGCCGTCACCGGCATCCACGAGGTGCCGGCCGAGTTCGTTGCCGAGCAAATGGTTGTGGTGCTCGACGACATCGGCGCGGATGCGCTCAAGACCGGCATGCTCCACCGCGTCGACGTGATCGAGGCGGTGGCGCGCGTGATCGCCGAGCGCGCGCGCGACGTGCCGCTGGTGGTCGACCCGGTGATGGTGGCGAAAAGCGGCACGCCCCTGATCACCGAGGACGCGCAAGGCGCCCTCGCCGCTCGGCTGCTGCCGCTCGCCCGCCTGGTCACCCCGAACATCCCCGAGGCGGCGCGCCTCGCCGGCATGGACATCGCGGCCGAAGCCGACATGGCGGAAGCCGCGCGCCGCATCCTTGCGCTCGGGCCGAAGGCGGTCCTGGTCAAGGGCGGCCATCTGGAAGGCGAGACCTTGGTCGACCTGCTGGTCGACGGCGAGGGCGCGCGCCGGTTCACCGGACCGCGGATCGCCAGCCGCAACACCCACGGCACCGGCTGCACGCTCGCCTCAGGAATCGCCATCGGCCTCGCCCAAGGGATGGCGCTCGCCGACGCGGTGGCGCGCGCGCGCGCCTACGTCACCGCGGCGATCCGCAGCGCCCCCGGCCTCGGCGCCGGCCACGGCCCCCTCGACCACGCGCATCCGCTCGCCGCCTGCACCGGCGCACGCAAGGGCGATGTCGCGTGAGTCAAGCGGCGGGCGAGTCGCGCTGGGTTAGCTCGAATCCGGCCACGCGCGCGCCTTGGCGGGCGGCCTGCTCGGCGCCGACCAGCTCGCGCGGCTCGCTCGTACGCGCCGCCACCGTGCCGCGGATCGG
>DASWHU010000237.1:0-6326 GCA_036398035.1 Alphaproteobacteria bacterium
AGGTTGCCGCCGAGCGAGGCACGACCCTGGATCTGGGTCGAGCCGATCAGCTCGTGCGCCTCGACCACGCCCGGCCAGGCCGCGCGCACGTCCTCGCGCTCGCCGAGCACGGCGCCGCTCACCGCCGCGCCGATGCGGAAGCCGCCGCCGCGGTCGGCGAGGATCGCCGTCAGCTCGGGGATGCCCTTGACGTCGACGATCAGCGCCGGGCGGACCATTCCGGAGCGCATCTGCGCCAGCAGGTCGGTGCCGCCGGCGAGCACCTTGGCCGCACCGTCGGCGCCGGCGAGCAGCGCCACCGCCGCCTCGATCGTGGTCGGAGCCTCGTATCGTATCGCCTGCATCGTCCCTCTCGTCGATCGCGCGCACCACGGCGCCGCCATGGCCGTTACCGCGACTGCCGTGCCGTTTTAGCCCCCGGGTATCGGCCCCCACAATAGCCGGGCGGAGGCCAAAGCGGAACCTCCAAGCGCGCCGCCCGGCCAGCCCCTTGCGGACCAGCTAAAGCGTTCTCCGCCGGCCTTGACTCAGTCCCCCCTCACCCAGCTTCGGGTAAGGCGCGGCTGGCGCCGCGCCAACCCTTCGCAACCCTCTCCCCCCGCCACGCGGAGGGAGAGGGCAGGGTGAGGGGGGCTGGTCCGAACCGAGCGCACCATGCACTAGGCCTCACTCCGAAGTGCAGCCTGCCCGGCCTCTTGGGGCTCGTTGCCGGGCAGGTCGATGGTCAGCATCAGCGAGCT
The DNA here is from genome assembly GCA_036398035.1 of Alphaproteobacteria bacterium. Lineage (GTDB taxonomy): Bacteria > Pseudomonadota > Alphaproteobacteria > UBA7887 > UBA7887 > DASWHU01. The sequence continues at coordinate 741 of DASWHU010000237.1, forward strand.
CAGGCTCTTGCCGTGGATGTCCTGGGCGAGCGTCGCGGTGACGCCGCCGCCGCGGATGTGGTCGATGACGAAGTTGAGCGCGCGCAGGCCCGGCAGCCGGTAGCGGCGGACCGGGCCGTCGGCGACCGCGGCGAAGGCCTGCATCACCCGCGCCTCGGTCAGCTCGCGCTCGAGCCGCTGGTAGCCGGCGTCGTCGAACGCCGTGACCGAGACGTTGACCGCATGGCCCTTGTCGCCGGCGCGGGTGTGGGCGAGATCGCGGACCGTCAGCCTCATCGCGCCGCGACCGTCTCGATGCGGGTCGTCACCGCCTCGCGCGCGAGCAGCACCGACTGGACGGCGTAGATCTCCCTGACCTGGCCGAAATGGCCGGCGCCGCCCTGGGGGCCGTTGGTGAGCAGGGTCTCGACCTCCCAGCCGAGCTCCTCGGCGGCGGCGCGCGAGGCGGTGCGCCCGGCGACGCGCAGGCGCACCTCGTAGGGCTCGGGCCGGCCGGCGCCGGGCCCGTGCAGGCTGTCGAGCCCGATCAGCTCGCAGCGCAGCTCGTCGTAGGCGAGGCCGCGCAGCCGCAGGCGCTCCGCGACCACCTCGCCGGCCAGGCGCGCGCGCGCCACCGCGTTCGGCCCGCCATAGGAGATCTGGCCCTCGCCCATGTAACCGTCGAAGTAGCCGACGCTGACCTTGTAGGTGGGGGTGCGCGGGCGGGCGCGCGCGCCGGCGACGCGCACGCGGTCCGCCCGCTCCTCGACGAAGCCGAGAGCGGTCACGTCGAGCACGCAGTCGGGCGTGATATAGGCCGCCGGATCTCCCATCTCGTAGAGCAGCTGCTCGGTGCAGGTCATCGCGTCGATGCGCCCGCCGCTGCCCGCGACCTTGCCGATCGCCACCTCGCCGTCGGCGCTGACGTCGGCGAACGGGAAGCCGAGGCGGGCGAGCGCCGGCACGTCCTTCGGCCCCGGGTCGGCGAAGTAGCCGCCGGTGACCTGGCCCGCGCACTCGAGCAGATGCCCGGCGACGGTCGCCTGGGCGAGCCGCGGATAGTCGTCGTAGGACCAGCCGAACTCGAACAGCGCCGGGGCGACGAACAGCGACGGGTCGGCGACCCGCCCGGTCATCACCACCTCGGCGCCGGTGGCGAGCGCGTCGCGGATCGCATCGGCGCCGAGATAGGCGTTGGCCGAGGCCATCCGGGGCAGGATCGATTCGAGCGGCTGGCCGGTCTCGAGCAGCGCGAGCCCGGGCATCGCCCGCACCGTGTCGCTGACGTCGTCGCCGAGCAGCACCGCGCATCTCAGATCCTTGAGGCCGGCCTCGGCGGCGACCCGGCAGGTCTCGCGCCCGGCGCCGAGCGGGTTGGCCGCGCCCATGTTGGTGACCACGCGCACGCGGTTGCGCGCGCAGGGCGGCAGCACCGCGGCCATGCGCTCGGTCAGCCTCGGGTTGTAGCCGCGCGCCGGGTCGTGGTGCATGGCCAAGGTCTCGCGCGCGATGGTCCGCTCGGCCAGGCACTCGAAGGCGATGTAGTCGACCTCGCCCTTCTCGGCGAGCTCGACCGCGGGCTCCCAGCGGTCGCCGGCATAGCCGGCGCCGGAGCCGATGCGGACCGTGCGTCTCACCGCTGCGCGGCCCTCAGTTGTAGCGCCTGAGCTCGAGGCGGGCGATCTGGTTGCGGTGGACCTCGTCCGGGCCGTCGGCGAGCCTGAGGGTGCGCGCGTTGGCGTAGGCCGCGGCCAGGCCGAAGTCCTCGGTCACGCCGCCGCCGCCGTGGGCCTGGATCGCCCAGTCGATCACCCGGCAGGCCATGTTGGGCGCGGCGACCTTGATCATCGCGATCTCCTTGCGCGCCTCCTTGTTGCCGACGGTGTCCATCTTGTAGGCGGCGTTGAGCACCAGCAGGCGGCACTGGTCGATCATGATCCGCGCCTCGGCGATGCGCTCCTGGGTCACGGTCTGCTCGGCGACCGGCTTGCCGAAGGCGATGCGCCCCTTGACCCGCTTGCACATGCGCTCGAGCGCGCGCTCGGCGAGCCCGATCAGGCGCATGCAGTGGTGGATGCGCCCCGGGCCGAGCCGGCCTTGCGCGATCTCGAAGCCGCGGCCCTCGCCGAGCAGCATGTTCGACGCCGGCACGCGCACGTTGGTGAAGCTGACCTCGGCGTGGCCGTGCGGGGAGTCGTCGTAGCCGAACACGGGCAGGATGCGCTCGACCTTGATCCCCGGAGTGTCGAGCGGCACCAGGATCATCGACTGCTGCTTGTGCTTGTCGGGGTTCGCAGCGTCGGTCTTGCCCATGAAGATCAGGATCTTGCAGCGCGGGTCGGGCGCGCCCGAGGTCCACCACTTGCGGCCGTTGATCACGTAGCCGTCGCCGTCGCGCCTGATCGAGGCCTCGATGTTGGTCGCGTCCGAGGACGCCACCTGCGGCTCGGTCATCGCGAATGCCGAGCGGATGCGACCGTCCAGCAGCGGGTCCAGCCACTGCGTCTTCTGCGCCTCGGTGCCATAGCGGGCGAGCACCTCCATGTTGCCGGTATCGGGGGCGGAGCAGTTGAAGGCCTCGGGCGCGAACGGCGAGCGGCCCATGATCTCGCACAGCGGCGCGTATTCGAGGTTGGTGAGCCCGGCGCCGTACTCGGATTCGGGCAGGAACAGGTTCCACAGTCCGGCCTTGCGCGCCGCGGCCTTGATCTCCTCCATCAGCGGCGGCGGCTGCCAGCGCGCGGCGGCGATCTGGGCCGCGATCTTCGCCTCGTTGGGATAGACCTGCGCGTCCATGAAGGCTGAGACGCGCTCCTGCAACGCCTTGACCTTGTCCGAATAGTCGAAATCCATTGCCCTGTCCCCGACTCCGCGTGCCCGCCGGACCTGGCGCGCCGGCTCGGGCACGGTAGCAGAACTTTCCGGCAAAGGTGTAGCCGCGCGGCTGGCGGCCTCGCATAAAGACGCAAAAGGGTTACATTTCAGCTGGTGCAACGGGGCCCATCGGTCGAGCCATGCCGCGAGCCAGGACATGACCCAGCGCTCCCGCGCCGCCGTGCGCGCGCCGCGCCCTGCGCCCCGCCCCGCCCGGCGGGAGCGTCGCATCGAGGCCCTGCTGGTCGACCTCGACGGCGTGGTGACGCGGACCGCAAAGGTCCATGCCCAGGCCTGGAAGCGGCTGTTCGACGCGTTTCTCGACCGCCGCGGCGGCCGCTGGCAGCCGTTCGACGAGGTCGCCGACTATCGCGTCCATGTCGACGGCAAGCCCCGTTACGACGGGGTGCGCGACTTCTTGGCCGCGCGCGGCATCACGCTCGCCGAGGGCCGGCCTGCGGACGCGCCCGGCTGGGACACGGTGTGCGCGCTCGGCAACATGAAGGACGGCTATTTCCAAGAGGCGCTGGCCGCGGGCGGAGTTGAGGTGTTCGAGGCGACGGTGGCGCGGCTGCGCGCGGCGAAGGCGGACGGGCTGCGCCTCGCGCTGGTGTCGTCGAGCCGCAACGCAGGCGCGGTGCTCGCGGCGTGCGGCCTCGACGACCTGTTCGAGGTCCGCGTCGACGGCATCGACATCGACCGCGAGGGCCTGCCCGGCAAGCCCAAGCCCGACATGTTCCTGCGCGCCGCCGCCCGGCTCGGCGTCGAGCCGGCGCGCGCCGGCGTGATCGAGGACGCGATCGCCGGCATCGCGGCCGCGCGTGCCGGCAACTTCGCGCTCTCCATCGGCATCGACCGCGGCGGGCAGGCCGAGGCGTTGCGCGCGGCCGGAGCCGACTTGGTGGTCGCCGATCTCGCCCACGTCGATTTCGACGCCGCGGCATCGGCGCGCCCCCCTTCCGCGCTCGATAGCTTCGACGCCATCGCCGCCCGCCTCGCCGGCAAGCGGGCGGCGGTATTCCTCGACTACGACGGCACCCTGACACCGATCGTTGCCCGGCCCGAGCTCGCGCTGCTCGCCGACGCCGCCCGGGCGGCGGTCGATCGCCTGGCCCGGCTGTGCCCGGTGGCGGTGATCAGCGGCCGGGCGCGCGCCGACGTCCGGCGCCTGGTCGGCCTCGAGTCGGTGATCTACGCCGGCAGCCACGGTTTCGACATCGAGGCGCCCGGCGGGCGCGCCCTCGGCCACGTGGTGGGGCGCGAGTACGTGGCCGCGATCGCCGCCGCCGCCGATGAGCTGCGCGCGCGCCTGGCCGCGATCGAGGGCGTGATCGTCGAGGACAAGACCTATGCGCTGGCGATCCATTACCGCCTGGTTGCGAAAAGCGATGTCGCGGCGGTCGAGAGCGCCGTCGACCGCGCCGCCGCCGCGCATCCGGAGCTGCGCAAGACGCTCGGCAAGAAGGTGTTCGAGCTGCGTCCGGCGCTCGCCTGGGACAAGGGCAAGGCGGTGCTGTGGCTGCTCGAGGCGCTCAATCTGGGACAGGACGTGGTGCCGGTCTATCTGGGCGACGACGTGACCGACTACGACGCGTTCGACGCGCTCAAGGGGCGCGGCATCGGCATCCTGGTGTCGGATGGCCCGCCGCCGCGGCCGGTCGATTACGTCCTGCGCGATCCACACGAGGTGCGCGTCTTCCTCGACCGCCTGGCCGAGCTGCTGGCGGCAGCGCGCCGATGACCGACTGGCTGCTCGCCTACGACCGCTTGGAGCCCGCGCGCGAGCGCGTCCGCGAGGCCCTGTGCGCGCTCGGCAACGGCCGCTTCTGCACCCGCGGCGCGGCCGCGGAAGCTGCCGCCGACGACGTCCACTACCCGGGCTGCTACGCGGCCGGCTGCTACAACCGCCTGGCGAGCGAGGTCGCCGGCCGCACCATCGAGCACGAGGACCTGGTCAACCTGCCCAACTGGCTCGCGCTCGGCTGGCGGATCGGCGACGACGACTGGTTCGACCCGGGGCGGGTCGACATCCTGTCCTACCGCGCCGAGCTCGACCTCCGGCGCGGCGTTTTCACGCGCGAGCTTCTGTGCCGGGACCACGCCGGGCGGCGCACGCGCGTCTCGACCCGGCGCATGGTCAGCATGGCCGAGCCGCACCTCGCCGGCATCGAGATGACCCTCGCCGCCGAGAACTGGTCGGGCCCGGTCACCGTGCGCTGGGCGCTCGACGGGCGCGTTACCAACGCCGGCGTCGCCCGCTACCGGGCGCTCGCGGGCCGCCACCTGATGCCGGTCGCGGCCGGGCAGGCCGGCGACGGCATCATCCACCTGACGGTCGAGACCAACCAATCGCGCATCCGCATTGCCGAGGCGGCACGCGCGCGCATCCTGGTCGCCGGCGTCGAGGCCGAGGTCGACACCGCCCTACACACCGCGCGCGGCTACGTCGCGTGCGACGCCACCTTGGCGCTCGCCCAGGGCGTGCCGGTCACGGTCGAGAAGCTGGTCGCGCTCTACACCTCGCGCGATCCCGCCATCTCCGAGTGCGCGCTCGCCGCGCGCCGGGCGGTCGGTCGCGCGCCCGACCTCGGACGCCTGCTCGGCGCGCACGCGCGCACCTGGCGCTATTTGTGGGAGCAGTTCGGAATCGATGTCGACGTCGACGGCAGCCCGAGCAACCGGATGGTGGCGACGCTGAGGCTGCACCTGTTCCATCTGCTCCAGACCGCGTCC
>DASWHU010000238.1:0-2158 GCA_036398035.1 Alphaproteobacteria bacterium
AGCACCGTCGCGAGGCCGACCGCGCGCGCGCCGGCGATGTCGGTCTCGAGGTTGTCGCCGACGGCGAGGATGCGGTCGCGGGCGATGCCGCCCAGGCGGTCGAAGCACAGCTTGTAGATGCGCGCGTGCGGCTTGCCGAAATAGAGCGCCCGCCCGCCGATTGCCTCGTACGCCTCGGCGAGCGCGCCGGCGCACAGCACGCGCTCGCCCGACTGGCGCACCACCACCCGGTCGGGGTTGGCGCATACCAGGACGAGCCCGCGCGCGGCCGCCGCCTTGAGCAACGGATGGTATTTCTCGACGCTGTCGGACTCATCCTCGATGCCGATGGCGAGCACGAAGTCCGCCTCTGCCATGCCCGAAGGCGCGTAGTCGAGGCCGTCGAGGAGTGCGCGGTCGCGCTCGGGCCCGAGGTAGAGGTAGCGGCGGCCGAAGCCGGCAACGGCGGGGTCGGTGCGCGCCTCCAGCGCTTGGCGGGTCGCCTCGCCCGAGGATACGATGCGGTCGTAGAGGCCGGCCTCGATGCCGATCTCGGCGAGGCGGGCGACGACCTGGGAGTCGCGCCGCGGCGCGTTCGACAGCAGCACCACGCGCTTTCCCCGCCGGCGCAGCTCGGCCAGGCAGTCGCGCGCGCCGGGATAGGGCGCGGTGCCGTCCATCACCACCCCCCACACGTCGAGGATCAGGCCGTCGAAGCGGTCCTCGAGCTCGGACAGGCGTTGCACCAGCTCGATGGTCATGACGCCGCGCCGGTGCCGACCGCGTCGGCGATTCGGGCGAAGCCGTCGGCGGCAAGATGCGCGGCGAGCTCGCGCTTGATGCGCGCGATCAGCCCCGGCCCCTGAAAGATAAGCGCCGTGTAGAGCTGGACCAGCGAGGCGCCGGCGCGGACCTTGGCGTAGGCGTCGCCGCCGCTCGCGATGCCGCCGACGCCGATCAGCGGCATGCGCCCTTCGGTCAGCCGCCAGGTCTCGGCGAGCAGCGCGGTCGAGGGCGCGAACAGCGGCCGGCCGCTCAAGCCGCCTGCCTCGCCGCGGGCGGCACTGCGCAGCTCTCGCGGCCGCGCGAGCGTGGTGTTGGCGACGATCAGCCCGTCGAGCGCGCGCCCGCGCGCGACGCCGATGACCTGGGCAAGCTCATCGGCGTCGAGGTCGGGGGAAATCTTGACCAAGATCGGCACCCGCCGCGCGCCGCCCGCGACCAGCGCCGCGCGCGCGGCCTGCAGCGCGGCGAGCAGCCGGTCGAGCGCCGCCGGCTGCTGGAGTGCGCGCAGGCCGGGCGTGTTGGGTGAGGACACGTTGACCGCGACGTAGTCGGCGAGGAGCGCGAGGCGCCGGAACGCGCTCTCGAAGTCGGTGATCGGGTCATCGCTGTCGCGGTTGATGCCGATGTTGACCCCGACCACGCCGGCGCCGCGGGCGCGTCGCGCCAGTCGCCGCGCCATCGCCTCGGCGCCGGCGCTGTTGAAGCCGAGGCGGTTGATCACCGCCTCGTCCTCGGCCAGGCGAAAGACGCGCGGGCGCGGATTGCCCGGCTGCGGGCGCGGCGTCACCGTGCCGACCTCGATGAAGCCCGCGCCCATGCGAAGCGCCGCCGCGTGCGCCTCGGCGTCCTTGTCGAAGCCGGCGGCGATGCCGACCGGGTTGGCGAAGTCGAGGTCCCACAAGCGCGTGCCGAGCGCCGGCGGGTCAGGCTCCGCCTGCGCCGGCCCGAGGCCGAGGCCCAACGCGCGCACCGTCAGGCGATGCGCGACCTCGGGCGGCAGCGCGCGCAGCGCCGCGGTGGCGGCGTCCCAGGCCGTCATTCGCGCTCCGGGTCGGAAGGGATGTCAGCGGGGAACAGGTGGCGGCCGTCCGGACCGAGCGGCAACGGTACGGTCGCGACCACCGCCGCCATCGGCAGCGGCGCGTACAGGTGCGGGAACAGCGCGCCGCCGCGCCCCGGCTCCCATCTGAGCGCCGGCCCGAGCCGGGCCGCGTCCACCGCCACCAGCACCAGGTCGCGGGCGCCGGGGCGATGGCGGGCGGCGCTGGCGGCGAGCTGGCCGGCGGTCGAGAAATGGATGAAGCCGTCGCGCCGGCAGTCGGCGGCGCCCAGATACGGCGCCCCGGCCTGGGCGCGGCGCCAGTCCGCCTCGCGGGCCAGGTGGTAGATCGTC
>DASWHU010000239.1:0-2733 GCA_036398035.1 Alphaproteobacteria bacterium
GGTCGGTGGTGAGCAGCCCGGCGGCCGAAGTGATGCCGGGATGGAGCGGCACGATCACCTCGGGGATGCCGAGCAGCGCCGCCACCTCAGCGCCGTGCAACGGCCCTGCGCCGCCGAACGCGACCAGCGCGAAGCCGCGCGGGTCGAGCCCCTTCTGGACGGTGCGGGCGCGGATCGCGTTGGCCATGTTGCTGTTGAGGATGGTCAGCACCCCTTCCGCGGCCTCCAGCTCGCCCAGCCCGAGGCGGCCCGCGAGCCCGGCGATCGCCCGGCGCGCGGCGTCCACGTCGAGCGTCATCTCGCCGCCGAGGAAGTTGTCCGGATCGAGGCGCCCCAGCACCAGGTTGGCGTCAGTCACGGTCGGCGCCTCGCCGCCGAGACCGTAGGCGGCGGGACCGGGGCGCGAGCCGGCGCTGTGCGGGCCGACACGGAACGCGCCGCCCGAGTCCACATGGGCGATGCTGCCGCCGCCGGCGCCGATGGTGGTGATGTCGATCATCGGCACCAGTACCGGGTAGCCGCCGATCCAGGTGTCGCGCGCGGTCGCCTCGCTGAACCGCCCGGCCGTGACGATGCCGATGTCGGCGCTGGTGCCGCCGACGTCGAAGGTGATCAGCCGGTCGCGGCCCGAGGCCGCCGCCTCCCAGGCGCCGCCGAGCACGCCCGCGGCGGGGCCCGACAGAAGCGTCAGCACCGGCCGCTCGGCGACCATCGCCGCGGTCGCGACCCCGCCATGCGAGCCCATGATGTGCAGGTCCGCCTCCAGCCCCGCCTGCCCGAGGCCGGCGGCGAAGTTGGCCACGTAGCGGCGCACCTTGGGCCCGACGAAGGCGTTCATCGCCGCGGTGGTGAAGCGCTCGAACTCGCGGAACTGGGGCGCGACCTCGGCCGACGTGGTGACGAATGCCCCCGGGTATTCCTCGCGCACGATCTCCTTCGCCCGCGCCTCGTGGCGCGAATCGAGGTAGGAGAACAGGAAGCACACCGCCACCGCCTCGACGCCCTCGGCCTTGAACGCGCGCGCCGCCGCGCGCACCGCGTCCTCGTCCAAGGGCTCCAGCACCGCGCCGTCCGGCGGCACCAGCCGCTCGCGTACCACCCGGCGGTGGCGGCGGAGGACCAGCGGCCGGTCCTGCCACGGGATGTCCTGCATGATCGAGTAGTTCTGCGGCCGCTGGTGGCGGCCGATATGGAGAATGTCGCGGTAGCCCTGATTGGTGATCATGCCGGTGGTGGCGCCGTCGTGCTCGAGCACCGCGTTGGTGGCGATGGTGGTGCCGTGGAACACGTGGTCGATGCTGTCGGGGTCGAGCCGGTTGCGCGCGCACAGCTCGCCGAGCCCGGCGATCGCGCCCACCGAGGGATCGTCCGGGGTGGTCGGCACCTTGTGGATCAGGGTCACCGCGCGCTCGGTGTCGGTGAACACGAGGTCGGTGAAGGTGCCCCCGACATCGACCCCGACCAGCCGCATGCGTCCCTCCCGCACTCCTCGCCCGCCAGCAGTCTAGCAGCCCGCCCGCCCGGCGGCCATCCGGCGCGCGGCACGGTTCCGTTTGCGCCCGCCCGCCGCTAAAGTAGCGTCGGCCGTGCCCGCTTGGGCGGGCAGGAACACATCACGGGGGAGGCTGACAGATGGCCAAGGAGATCTTCTGCGCATTCGGCGTCGACGTGGATGCGGTCGGCGGCTGGCTCGGCTCCTACGGCGGCGAGGACTCGCCGGACGACATCTCGCGCGGCATGTTCTCGGGCGAGGTCGGCACGCCGCGCCTGCTCAAGCTGTTCGACCGGTTCGGGATCAAGACCACCTGGTTCGTTCCCGGCCACTCGATGGAGACCTTCCCGAGCCAGATCAGGGAGGTGGTCAAGGCCGGCCACGAGATCGGCATCCACGGCTACTCGCACGAAAACCCGATCGCGATGACGCGCCAGCAGGAGGAGGCGGTGCTGGAGAAGTGCATCGAGCTTGCGCGCAAGCTGACCGGCAAGCGCCCGACCGGCTATGTCGCGCCGTGGTGGGAGTTCAGCCCGATCACCAACGAGCTGCTGCTCAAGAAGGGCTTCAAGTACGACCACAGCCTGATGCACAAGGACTTCGAGCCCTACTACGTGCGGGTCGGCGACAGCTGGACCAAGATCGACTATTCGAAGAACGCGCGCGACTGGATGAAGCCCTTGGTGCGCGGCCGGGAGACCGACCTGATCGAGATTCCGGCGAGCTGGTATCTCGACGACCTGCCGCCGATGATGTTCATCAAGGCCGCGCCCAACAGCCACGGCTTCGTCAACCCGCGCCATCTCGAGGAGATGTGGCGCGACCAGTTCGACTGGGTCTATCGCGAGTACGATTACGCCGTGTTCGCCATGACCATCCACCCCGACGTGTCGGGACGGCCGCAGGTGCTGCTGATGCTCGAGCGCCTGTACACCCACATGATCCGCCATCCCGGGGTGCGCTTCACCACCTTCGACGACATCGCCAGCGACTTCGCCAAGCGCAGCCCGCGCAAGGCCAAGGCGCGGGCCAAGCGCAAGACGTGAGCTAGCGCGCGATGTGCGGCCTGTGCGGGGTGCTCGGCGCCGAGGAGCACTGGACCGACAGTGCCGCGGACGGCGGGTCCGAGACGCGGACCCGCCGCCGGGAGCGGCTCGGCCGGGTGGCACTCGCCAACCGCGTGCTCGCCCATTACGGCCTCAAGCTCGCCGACTTCCAGGGCCGCGCCTACGTGCTGCGCA
>DASWHU010000240.1:0-41674 GCA_036398035.1 Alphaproteobacteria bacterium
GCTTCGGCGGAGTAGGCTCACGCCTTGGCGCTCGGCCTGGACGCGACGCGCTCGTACCAGGCCGCGAGGTTGCCGAGCTCCGGCCCGGGCTTGAGCTTCGACCAGCCGGCGAAGTCGACCGTGACCAGCGCGGTGATATCGGCGATCGTGTAGCGTGACCCGGCGACGAAATCGCGTCCCGCCAGCACCTTGTCGAGAAACTTGAAGAACCTGTCGAGGCGCTCGCGGCCGCGCTCGGCAAGGGCTGCGATCTGCGCCACCTTGGCGGTCCCCGCCAGCGCCCGGTCCTTGAACCCGGGGGTGGCATTGCGGAACGCCTCGCCCGCCGCCATAAAGCCGTCGATCTCCATGCGCCGCTGCCACATCTCGACCAGCGCCTGGTCGCGGGCGTCGGTCCCCATCAGCCGCGGCTCCGGCTGGAGCGCTTCGAAGTAGCGGCAGATCGCCACCGATTCCGCGATGCAGGTGCCGTCGTCGAGCTCGAGCATCGGCACCGTCGCCGACGGGTTGCGGGCCACGTAGCCGGGCTCGTGCTGGGCGCGGGCGCGCAGGTCGACTTGCTCGACCGGCACCTCGATCCCCTTCTCGGCCAGGAAGATGCGTACCCGGCGCGGGTTCGGCGCTCCCGCGAAGTCGTACAGCCTCATTGTCCCCTCCCCTATGTCGTGCCGCCTATCCCGCGGCGCACGCGGCCTCTGGCTGCGCCCCCATCGCGGCCTCGATCGCCATCCTCAGCTCATCATAGCTTCGGCACACCGGAAAGGCCGGGAACTCCTCGGCCACGTTGTCGGGCGGGCGGAACAGGATGCCGGTGTCGGCGCGCGCCAGCATCCGGGTATCGTTGTAGGAATCGCCGATCGCAACGACCTTGAAGTTGAGCGACTGGAACGCCGCCACCGCCCGCCGCTTCGGGTGGCGCTGGCGCAGGCGGTAGCCGGTAATGCGGCCGCCGGCGTCGATCGCCAGGGTATGGCAGATCAGCATCGGCCGGCCGAGCTGATCCATCAGCGGCGCCGCCAGCTCGTAGAAGGTATCGGACAGGATCGCGACCTGGCAGCGCACGCGCAGCCAGTCGAGGAACGCCACCGCCCCCGGCAGCGGCGCCAACGCCTCGGCCGCCGCGCGGATGTCGGCGAAGCCGAGGCCGTGCTCGTCGAGCGCCTTGAGCCGGTGGCGCATCAGCGCGTCGTAGTCGGCCACCTCGCGCGTGGTCAGGCGCAGCGCGTCGATTCCGGTCCGCTCGGCAAGCCCGATCCAGATCTCGGGCACCAGCACCCCTTCGAGGTCGAGGCAGGCGACATACATGTCTCGCAAGTCTCCGTCGGTCGCGTCGATGGCTGCGCCGTGGCAGCGCGCCGGTTCAGGAATTGGGTGCGGCGACGCCGAATGGGAAGCCGCGACCGCCGGCCCGTCCGGTCACGCGGACCGGCATCGCTCAGCCCATGCCCGACGCGCCGATGCGTTCGGCGATCGCGACCGTGCGGTACATCGAGCGCAGCACCGGCCGCTCGATCAGCTTGCCGTCGACCACCACCAGCCCGGTCCGGCTCTGCTCGAACGCGGCGATGATCCGCCGCGCGCGCTCGACCTCCTCGGCCCTCGGGCTGAAGGCGCGGTTGATCGGCGCGATCTGCCGGGGATGGATCGCCGCCTTGCCGGTGAAGCCGAGCGCGGCTGCGCGCCGGGCCTCCTCGGCCAGGCCCTCCGGGTCCTCGAGGTCGAGAAACGGCACGTCGATCAGGTCGAGGCCGGCGCCGGCGGCGGCATGGACCAGACGCGAGCGGGCATAAAGCAGCGACTCCCAGGCCAAGGTCGTGCGCAGCTCGGCCGCCATGTCGACCGCGCCGAACAGGAGCGAGTCCATGCGCGCGCTCGCGCGGGCGATGTCGAACGCCGCGTCCAGCCCGTCATTGGTCTCGATGATGACGTGCAGGCGGATGTCCGCGCACGCTGCGCCGGCGAGCAGGTCCGCGAGCAGGCGCACCTCGTCGGCGCACTTGACCTTGGGCACCATCAGCGCCGGCGGCGGCGTCGGTGATTCGAGGATCGCGGAGATGTCCTTGAGCCCGTCGGCGGTGCGCAGGCTGTTGATGCGCACGATCCTCTCGACGCCGTCGTCGGCCTGGGGCTCGGCGAACAAGGCCAGCGTCCGCGCGCGCGCCGCGTCCTTGTCGTGCGGCGCGATCGCGTCCTCGATATCGACGCAAACCATGTCGGCGCCGGTGGCCAGCGCCTTCGGGTACATCGCGGGCTTGTCGCCGGGCGCGAAGATCAGGCTGCGGCGCGCACGCACGGGTCGGTCGGACATGGCGGTTCCGAGGCTTCAGGGAGCGGCAACGGCGTGGATGTGGCTGCCGCCGTGGCGGGCGAGCAGCGCGCTCGCCGTCGCCGCGCGCTCGCGCTCGCGGACGCGCACCCAGACCACCAGCCCGCCGTCGGCGAGGTTGCGTTGGAACCGTTCGCTGTAGCGGTCCTCGACGAACTTCGACAGCACGCCCTCTACCGTGCTCTCGACCGCCGCGCCGGTCGTGGTGGCGACGCCCACCGGGCCGCCGACCGCATAGGCCATGCCGGCGGCGCCGATTGCGCCGATCGCCGACAGCCCTTCGGCGATGGCCCGCGCCGCGGCTTCGACCGCGGTCTCGGGCGCCAGGTCCTCGCGCGGGGTGTCGGGCAGGTCGGCGAGCTGGTCGGGGCTCGGGATGCGGTCGTCGAAATGATCGGCGAGCGCGTCGTGCGGCGCCAGGATGCTCACGTCGGCGGCGTCGAAGCCGGCGCCCAGCAGTGACCGCAGCACGCCGCGGAACGCGCCGACGTCATCGAAGATCGCGGCACACAGATACGGGAAGTCCGGCTCGTCGACCATCGGCGCTCCGCCTCGATTGCAGGCCGCGGCCAGTTGACATCAGCGCGCTCTCGCGGGCAACAGCCTCGTGTCGGCATGAACTCGCGCGGCAACTGGCACGCGGTCGGCGATCTCCGATCACGGCCGAGGCACCGCGTCGTCCTCGATCTCCTCGACCGGCTGCATCGAGCCCGCGTCGATGATCAGGGTGCGCGGCGGCGCCGTCGATGCGCCGGACGCGCCGCCCGGAATGAACGACACCCGGAACGCGGGATTGCCGTGGTGCATGATCGGCGTCAGCTCGACCACGCTGCCGTCGAACTCCGCCTTGATCCATTGCTCGATCATCCACGTCCGCCCGACCATGTGCACGAAGGTTGCGGACGCCGGCAACGCCGAAAGACAAGCCCCCGCAAGCAGCGTGCCCGCGGCGGCGAGGCGAAGGATCGACATGGTCACGTCCACGGTTCCCCCCGGCTCGGACCGGGCGCGATCGGTGCCACGGGCGGGCGGCGCGGCGAAGGGGCGCACTACGGGGCCGTCGCCCGGACGCGGCGGACCAGCTCCCAGGTCTGCCAAGCCAGGTAGCCGAGCGCGCCCAGCGCGTAGGCGAGGAAGAAGACGTCAAACCAGCCCAGCCACGCGAACGGCCCGATCAGATAAATGAAATCCTCGATCTCGAAGCCGTGGAAATAGGGGTGGGCGACTGCCTCGCTGCCGTGGCGGGTCTCGTTGGCGAGCCGCACCGCCAGCACGGCCGGGTTGGACAGGGCGGCGGCGAGTCCCAGCGTCAGCGCCGCGCTGCCCAGCTCGCCCGCGGCGAGCCCGATGCCGGCGCCCAGATACATCATCGTGTAGTTGGCGGCGCCGACGGCATAGTCGAGATAATGGCCGAACCGCGAGGTGCGCCTGGTCGCTCGTGCCAGCTCGCCGTCGAGATGGTCGATGAACACCGCCAGCATGAACAGCCCGGCGCCGAGACCGAAGCGGCCTTGCGCGAGCGTCCAGCCGGCGAGCGCGCCAAGCGCGAAGGACAGGCCGGTCAGGTGGTTGGGCGCGATCGGGGTCCGCGCCAGCGTCTGCACCAGAAGCGCGCCGAGGCGTTGATCGTAGGGCACGCCCCTGGCTCCGGGTTTCAAGTCCGCCATCGCGCGGCTCCGCAGATCAGCGCAGATAGCCGTGGTCGCGGAACCAGGCGACCGCGTCGCTCAGCGCCTGTGCCGCCGGCCGCGGCCGGTAGCCGAGCTCGTCCCGTGCCCGCCGGCTCGAGTAGTACATGGGCTTGCGCGCCATGCGCGCGCCGTCGACCGTGGTCATCGGCTCGCGCCCGGTCACGCGCGCCGCGGCCTCGGCCAGATAGGCGACCGGCAGCACCGCGGCGTGCGGCAGCCGCAGCCGCGGCGGCCGCCGGCCGACCAGCAGCGCGACCTCGGCCAGGATGTCGCGGAGAGTCATGTCCTCGCCGCCGAGGATGTAGCGGCGGCCCGGGAGGCCGCGCTCGAAGGCCAGCCAGTGCCCTTCCGCCACGTCGTCGACATGGACCACGTTCAGGCCGGTCTCGACATAGGCCGGGATGCGCCCGGTGGCGGCTTCAACGACCATCCGCCCGGTCGGGGTGGGGCGGATGTCGCGCGGGCCGATCGGGGTCGAGGGGTTGACGATCACCGCCGGCAGGCCCTCGCTGCGGGCAAGCTCGCGCACGGCCGCCTCGGCCAGGAACTTCGACCGCTTGTAGGGCCCGATCATGTCGTCGAGCGTCGCCGGCTGCTCCTCGTCGGCGGCGCTGCCGTCCGCCTTGGCGCCGAGCGCGGCGACGCTCGAGGTATAGACGATGCGCTTGACCCCGGCGTCCGCCGCCGCCCGCATCAGGGCGCGCGTGCCCTCGATGTTGACCTTCATCATCGCCGAGGGGTCGCGACACCAGATGCGGTAGTCGGCGGCGACGTGGAACAGCGCCTCGCAGCCGCGCACCGCCGCCGCCAGCGATGGCGGATCGGTGAGGTCGCCCTCGACCAGCTCGACCTCGAGACCGTCCAGGTTGCGCCGGTCGCCGGATGCGCGCACCAGGGCGCGCAACGCCATGCCGCGGGCGAGCAGGCAACGGGCGAGCGCCGAGCCGACGAAGCCGGTCGCGCCGGTGATCAGCGCGGTCATGCGCTCACGTCCTGGCGGTCATGACGCGCCACACGTCGCCGCGCGGGGCCAAACGGTGTAATCTTCCCTTGTGCCGGGATCGGCAAGATCGGATGAGCAACCGCCATGACCCACACCAATGTCACCAGGCTTGAGGAACTGCGCCGCGAAACCCTGGATACCGGCGTTCAAGATGAGCGCACGTTGCGCGTGCAGCTTGCCGCCGCGTACCGGATTTTCGACTACTTCGGCTGGCCGCAGCTCATTTTCGGCCACATCACGGTGCGCCTGCCCGGTCCGGACCGGCACTTCCTGATCAACCCGTTCGGGCTGCTATACCACGAGGTCACAGCATCCAATCTGGTCAAGATCGACCTCGATGGCAACATCGTCGGCAGCGGCGAGTACCCGGTCAACCCGGCCGGTTTCGTGATCCACAGCGCGATTCACGGCGCGCGCGAGGACGCCCATTGCGTGATGCACACCCACACCCGTGCAGGGATGGCGATCGCGGCCCTGAAGGATGGGCTAAATTGCTCAGATTTTGCTGGAATTTCTCTCTATAACCGCGTTGCGTACCATGATTTCGAAGGCCTGACCGTCCGCATGGACGAACGCGAGCGCCTGGTCCGGAGCCTGGCCGACAAGAACGTCCTGGTGTTGCGCAACCACGGCCTGTTGACCTGTGGCAAGACCATCGCGGAGGCGCTCTTGCGCATGTGCACCCTTCAGACCGCGTGCGAGGTCCAGCTGACCGCCCGCGCCGCCGGCGGCGCCCTGGTCGAGCCCTCGCCCGAGGTCTGCGAGCGGCACGCCGCCAGCTTCGATTCGGGTAATCAGAGCGCGCGCGTATTCGCCGCCCTGATGCGGCTGATGGACGAGCGCGATCCGAGCTATCGCAACTAGCGTCCGCCGGCGCAATCCCGGTCGTCTGGGTATCCGCCCGGTTACTTAGGGCGGAGGGGGACGGCGCCGCAGCCGCTCCCCGGTTCTTGTCGCGTCGCGGTTTTGCCATAGATTTCACAGGGATGGGCGCGAGCGACAAGTCCCGCGTCGGCGCCTCGTTGGTGCTGGCCGGCCGGAAGACCCGCTGAGATGTCGCAGATCGCGGTCACCGTATCGTCCCGATCTTCGCCCGGTTACCGGTTCGATCGCCTGTCGGTGATGGTGGTCGACGACAACCGCCACATGCTCAACCTGATCGCGGAAATCCTGCGCGGGCTGTCGATCCGCCGCCTGATCAGGCTCACCGACCCGGCGGACGCCTTCAAGGAGCTGCTGATCGCGCCGGTCGACATCATCGTCGTCAACCACGTCATGGAGCCGTTGACCGGCATCGAGTTCGCCAAGCTGGTGCGCTTCGGCGACGACAGCCCCGACCTGTTCGTGCCGATCATCATGGTCACCGGCTACAGCGACGCGGCGACGGTGCGGGCGGCGCGCGACGCCGGGGTGAACGAGTTCCTGGCCAAGCCGATCTCGGTCCGCGGCCTGTACACGCGCATCCTCGAGGTCATCGACCACCCGCGCCCGTTCATCCGCTGCCCCGACTTCTTCGGCCCCGACCGCCGCCGCCAGGTGGTGCCGTTCGATGGCCAGGACCGACGCGTCAGCGCGCCGAGCGAATCGCCCGAAGGCGGCGCGGCGCAACTGATTCCGGTCGCCGCGCGCACGTGACCAGGTACCGGGACCCAAGCCGATGACCAATCGCGACCGGCCAGGGGATGACGCCACCGCGGCGGCCCTCATTCGGATGCCGAACAAGATCAAGGACAAGGTCACCCTCGGCGGGCGGATCAAAGGAGACGGTTTCGACCCCAAGTTGCTGCAACGGGCCGAGCGCCGGGTCGAGGCGATGCGGGACGTGTTTCTGGACGCCGCGCGGGACGACATCGACCGGCTGGTCGCCGCATTGTCCAACGCCCAGACCGATGCCGCCCGGCGCGGTCGCCATCTCGACACGCTTGAGAAGATCGCGCACGAGATCAAGGGTTACGGCAGCCACATCGGCTACGACCTGTTGACCCGGTTCGCCGATTCGCTGTCGCTGTTCCTGCGCAAGGCGAAGACGACGGTTGCCGTGAAGCTCGAGGTGGCGGAGGTCCATGTCGACGCGATGCGCCTCGTTTACCATGACGGGCTGACCGGCGACGGCGGCGAGCAGGGCGCGGATTTGACCGCCGGCCTGCGCAGCGCGGTCGGCAGATACCTTCGCGCCGAGGACTTCTGAACCCCGCGGCCGGCGGCCGCTCGGCGAGCCGGAGCCGTCCTGCGGGTGGTGTCTCAGTTTGAAATCCGCGACCCCTGACGCGAGTGTCGCGTCCTGCCTTTGGCTTCTATAGGCTTAGCGGAAGCACGGGAGGCTGGCCTTGCGCGATACCACTCACGCACCTGAGCTGAAGACAGACCGCCTTATCGCGAGCGGCTTTGAGTTATCGGGACGGTGGGAGTTGGACACCGCTTCACGCGCACGATTCATCGGCGAAGCTCCGAAGCAACCGGGGGTCTACGCTTTTGCGGTGGACGGAAAGGTTCTTTATATCGGTTCCGCCCAGCGTGGCATCGCCAAACGGTTGCGTCGCTACGAAATCACCGAAATCCGGCTGACGGCGTTTCGCGTCAGAGCTTTGATAACCGAAGCGCTCGGGGACGGTTCCGAGGTTGCAGTGCTCACGATTGTCCCATGCTCAATGCGATGGAAGGGCCTTCCTGTGGACCTGATCGCCGGACTTGAAGAGGGCCTCATTCGCGAGTTGCGACCAGAATGGAATATTCGCGGACTCGGCGCTCTGCGAAAGAAAACGGCTTCCGAAATTTCAAACTGAGACACTACCGTCCTGCGCGCCCGCTTGACCCGCCGGCGTGATGATGATTGGCTGATGTTCTTATTCTGTTCCAATGGCATATGGCCTCGCGGACGACATCGCGCGGTGCGGCGCCCGTCACCCTCGGCGAGCTTGCGGCCGAGGGCCGTCGCGTGTGGCTGTGGTGCGAGCGCTGCGCGCGCAGCCGCAGCATCGCCGCCACCGTGCTTGCCCGTCGCCTGCCCGCCGATTTGCCCGTGCCGCTGATCGGCCGCCGCGTCCGCTGCCGCATCTGCGGCGGGCGCGAAGTGCACAGCCGTCCGCACTGGCCGCCTGGCGAGACGGTGGCCTCGCATCGCTGGCACGACGGCGGCTCGGGAGCCGAGGAATGACGCGCGTGGGCGCACGGGGCGGGCAGCGGAATCGCCCTAAATACCCCTGTGCAGAAGCAACAGCCCGGCACCCACGCGGGCGATGTCGGTCAAAAAAAAGCGCGCCGAATGAACAAAGCGACCACTGCGACCCGAACCCCTGGCCTCGGGGTCGACGAGGCTGAACGGGCCGAGCTCCACCGCTACATCCGCCACATCGACCGCGCGCTCAACCGGCTGTGGAACCTGGGGCGCAACCTGGTGGTCGGCTGGCACCCGGCCGAGGCCGGCCTCAGGGTCCTGGTCATCCCGCATCACATGCTGCGCGAGCTCGCCGAGCAGGACGGCGACCTGCTGTGCGACGGCCATCGCGTGACCCATGCGCGCCTCGACGCGCTCGGCCGCCAGCTCGGCATCGAGCCGATCCAGGTGCGCCTTCCGAACCGCCCCGGGCGGCCCGGCATCGCCCACAAGGCGATCGAATCGGTGGTGCGCCGCTACAGCGTCACCAAGTCGAACCACCGCGCCGCGATCCTGCTCGACATCGTCGGCTTCTCGCTCTACTCGCCGCTCGAGCAGGTCACCCTGCTCAACAGCCTCGCGTTTTCGATCAACGTCGCCCAGAGCCGCGCGCTCGCCAACAAGCTGCGCATCGACGTGAGCCGCAGCACCACCGGCGACGGCTTCTATGTCTGGAATCGCGACGAGGGCCTCGAGGCCGACGTCAACCTGTTCTACCTGATGATGCTGGTGCTGGCCGACAACGCGCTCGCGCGGCACAAGGGCGCGCCCAGCGCAGTGCCGGTGCTGCGCTCGTGCTTCCATCTCGGCAGCCACTACGAGTACTACCCGGCCGACGGGCTCAACCCGTCGGTCACCGGCTTCATCGTCGGTGATCTCACCATCGAGCTCGCGCGCATGGTCGGCAAGGCGTTGCCCGGGCAGGTGCTGATCGGCCAGTTCACGCGCCCGAAAGCCGGCGTGGGCGGACACGCGGGGGCCCTGTCGACGCTGGCTTTCGTCAGTCGCGCCCAAGACCGCCTCGACCAGCTGCACGCACTCGAGCTTTCCGGCCAGCGCATCACGGCGATCAAGTGTTACCTTACCGGCAAGCGCATCGGCGGCGGTGTGTACAGCATCACCAAATACGCCCTCAGCGACAAGCACGGCCGGCAAAGGAACGTGTTCAACGCCAAGGTGAACATCTATCGAGGCGATGCCGACGTGCTCTATTTGGGCCTGGAGAACAAGGACCTGGAACGTTTCGATGCCGAAGCTGCCGAGCCGCGCACGCGCGCCAGACCCGGTGTCCGGGCGAGCGTCGACTAGGCCGCGCGGGCGCGGCGCCGCGTGACCACGCTCGCCGCGGCCGAGACCGCCTGCCGCGCAGCGCTGGCGGCGGACCCGAACGACGCCGATGCGCTCGACCAGCTCGCCCGCATCCAGCTGGAGCGCGCGCCCGAGCAGGCATTATCGCACTTGCTGCACGCGCATGCGGCGCGCGTCGGCGGTCGTCACGCCGAGGCGGTGCGGGCCGCACGCGAGGCGCTGCGGCGCGCGCCCGCGGACGTCGAAGCGCTCAACCTGCTCGGGCTCAGCCTGCGCGACCTCGGCGATCTCGACCAGGCGGTCGCGGTCTGGCAGCGCGCCGTCCGCACCGATCCCGCGCTCGCCGACCTGTGGCTCAACCTGGGCAAGGCGCTGTGCGAGGCCGGACGGGCGGAGGACGCCTTGGCGCCTCTCGCCGAGGCGCTGAGCCGGCGGCCCGACCATGGCGACAGCCTGCTCACGCTGGGCAACGCGCTGATCGCGCTCGAGCGCGCGCCCGAGGCGGCGGCGGCGTTCGAGTGCGGCCTCGCCGGCGATCCGCGCTCGGCCCGGCTGCACGCCAACCTCGCCCTCGCTCGCCGCCAATGCGGCGACCTCGACGGTGCCGAGCATCACCTGCGCCAGGCCGTCGCGCTCGCCCCGGCGCTGGCCGAGGCGCACAAGAACCTGGCCATGCTCGACCTGCTGCGCGGGCGCTTCGCCGACGGCTTCGACCGCTTCGCCTGGCGCTGGCGCGAGCAGCGCGCGTTCAACCGCCCGCGCCCGCTGCCGCAGCCGCCCTGGGACGGCAGCGCCCTTGGCGGGCGGACCATCCTGGTGTGGGGCGAGCAGGGCGTCGGCGACGAGATCATGTTCGCCTCGGCTTACCCCGAGGTGATCGCGGCGGCGGCGCGCTGCGTGGTCGAGTGCGAGGCGCGCCTGGTGCCGCTGTTCCAGCGTTCCTTTACCGGCGCACGCATCGTCGCCCGCACCGAGCCGCCGGCCGCGGAGCTCGCCGACCCCGCGATCGACCTGCAATGCGCCGCAGGCGATCTGTGCCGCTGGCTCAGGCGGTCGCGCGAGGACTTTCCGGTGCCCGCGCCTTACCTGCTTGCCGACCCTGGGCGAATCGCGGCGGCGGTGGCACGCGTGCGGGCCCTCGGCGACGGCCCCAAGGTCGGGCTCGCCTGGCGCAGCCGCACGCCGGTGTGGGGCGCGGCGAAAAGTGCCCCGCTCGCGCTTTGGGATCCGATCCTGTCGGTGCCGGGGCCGGTGTGGATCGACCTGCAATATGGCGATTGCGCCGACGAGCGCGCGGCGGCCCGCGCCCGCCTCGGCGTGACAGTCCATCACGACCCCTCGGTCGACCAGATGGCGAGCCTCGACGACTTCGCCGCCCAGGTCGCCGCCCTCGACCTGGTGATCACCACCTCCAACACCACCGCCCACATGGCCGGCGCGCTGGGGGTAGAGACCTGGCTGCTGCTGCCCCACATGCCCGACTGGCGCTGGCAGGCGACGGGCGAGGACTCGCTCTGGTATCCGCGCACGCGCCTGTTCCGCCAGCCCTCGCCCGGCGACTGGCGAACCCCGATCGAGTCGGTGGCGGCGGCGCTCAGGGGCCGGCTTTGACCTCGATCAAGGACAGCGCCCCGCCGCCGGCGTGATCTGGCGGGCGACCGCCATGACCGACCTGGTCGCAAAATACGGGCTGGCGCGGGTGCCGCGCTACACCAGCTATCCGACCGCGCCCCACTTCGATTCGCGGATCGGGCCGGCCGCGCACCACGACTGGCTCGGCGCGCTCGACGCCGGCACGCGCGTGTCGCTCTACCTGCATGTGCCATTTTGCGCGCGCCTGTGCTGGTACTGCGGCTGCCACACCACCATCACCCGCGATCCCGAGCGGGTTCACCGCTACGCCGACCTGCTCGCGCGCGAGCTCGACCTGGTGCGCGCGGCCCTTCCCGCCCGGCTCGCGGCCGGCCACGTCCATTGGGGCGGCGGCACGCCGACCATGCTCGGCGCCGGCGGCTTCACCCGGATCGCCGCGCTGGTACGCGACCGCTTCGCGCTCACTGCCGACGCGGAGATAGCGATCGAGATCGACCCGCGCAGCCTCGACGCCGAGACCGCGCGCGCGCTTGCCGGCGCCGGCGTCACGCGCGCGAGCCTCGGCGTGCAGGACTTCACCTCCCGCGTCCAGCAGGCCGTCAACCGGGTGCAGCCGTTCGAGCAGGTGGCGCGGGCGGCAGCGTGCCTGCGCGCGCACGGCATCCGTGCGCTCAACTTCGACCTCATGTACGGCCTGCCGCACCAGACCGCCGCCGACGTCGGCCGCAGCGTCGACCTCGCCGTGCGCCTGGCCCCGGACCGTGTCGCGGTGTTCGGTTATGCGCATGTGCCCTGGCTCAAGCGCCATCAGCGGCTGCTCGATGAGGCGGCGCTGCCCGGTGCCGCCGCACGCCGCGTCCAGGCCGAGACCGCGGCAGCGCGCCTCATTGCCCACGGCTATGTCGCGATCGGGCTGGACCATTTCGCCCGCCCCGGCGACGCGCTTGCCAGGGCGGCGGCCGAAGGCCGGCTCCGGCGCAACTTCCAGGGCTACACCACCGACGACGCTCCGGCGCTGATCGGGCTCGGGGCGTCGGCAATCTCGACCCTGCCCCAGGGCTATGCGCAGAACGCGGGCGACCTGCGGCAATATCGCGGGCGGATTGCCGCCGGCCGGTTGGCGACGGCGCGCGGGGTCGCGCTCGACGACGACGACCGGATCAGGCGGCGGATCATCGCCCGGCTGATGTGCGGCTTCGAGGCCGACCTCGGACCCGCCGACGGCGCGCTGGAGGTCGATCGCGGAACGCTCGCCGAGATGGCGCGCGACGGTCTGGTGGTCGGCGACGGCTCGCGGCTGCGCGTAACCGAGGCCGGCCGGCCGTATGTGCGCACGGTCGCCGCGTGCTTCGACCGTTATCTGTCGTCGCGCGCAGGGCGCCACGCACAGGCCGTCTAGCAGGTCGCGGCCGAAAACCGAAATTGGCTGCCGAGAAACTGTCTATACGATCGAATTAAATTAAAATCTCAACCGGCACGAAGCGCCTACGGCGTCCCGGTGACGGTCGCGATCAGCGGTGCCGACTTCATCTCCAGGTGCCCCTCCTGGTAAACGCTGTAGCGGAACACGCCGTTGATCACGTGCGTGCCCGGGTAGGTCGGCGTGACCGCGACCGAGAACACGACCTTGCCGTCGTCCATCTTGCCGGCAACGACCTCGTCCTCGAACGCGACGCCGCCGTCGGTCGATAGCTTGATGATCCGGTGGCGATAGACGTCGGTCAGCCCAAAACCCTCGCGCGGGGTCAACGTCGCCCGCACCGCCGTCGTCTCGCCCACCTTGGCGGTCGCGTTCTCGACCGTGATCGCGACCGGATCCTCGAACGCCTGCGCGGCGGCGGCCGTTGTGCCGGCAAGCCCGGCGGCGACCGCGGCGAGCGCGGCCAAGGCGACGCGCCGCCCGCGGCGCACGAACCCTCCGACCGTGCCACTGCCCATATCTCGCTCTCCCATCGTCGCCGAGGATCGCCCGCGCCGCTTATCAAGAAGATCGGGCCAGCCGCGCAACTGGCGGCTGGCCCGGAAACGGACTTTGGTCCGCGACTTTGCCGCTCAGCGGGCCGGCCACCGAACCGGCAGCCGGCCCACACAGGGGTCTTCGTCCCTTACTCGCCGAGCGCGAACGCCCAGATGACGCCGCCTTGCGGCACCACGGTGTCGGTGCCGAGCAGGTTGTTCATCAGGCCCTGCTGGAACGCCGGGTCGACGCCCCAGCCGGACGCCACGGCGACGTACTGGACGCCGTCAACCTCGTAGGAGGCCGGCGGCGCCATGATGCCCGAGTTGGTGCGGAAGCCCCACAGCGCCTCGCCGGTCCTGGCGTCGTACGCCCGGAAGTACCGGTCGTTGGTGCCGCCGTTGAACACCAGGCCACCGCCGGTGGTGAGCAACGAGCCCCAGTTCATCATGCCGGGGTACAGCTGGCTCCAGACCTGCTCGCCAGTGTTGAGGTTCCACGCCTGGATCTCGCCGAAGTGCCGGGCACTCTTCTCGACCACGAAGCCGATGTCCGGAATGTCGACACCGGTCCACCACTGGCCGGCCACGTATTCCTGGACCTTGCCTTCCAGGAAGCCGCAATGGTTCTCGTTGGCGGGGATGTAGAGCAGGCCGGTCTTCGGGTTGTAGGCCTCGAACGGCCAGTCCTTGCCGCCCCACAGGCTGGGGCAGAAGCCGGCGTACTTGCCGGTGCCGGGCTTGCGGTCATCGTTGTAGGTCGGCCGCCCGGTGCTCGGGTCGATGCTCTTGAACACGTCCTGCTTGACGTAGGCCTTGGCGTCGACGAAGCCGATGCCGTTGGCCTTGCGCTCGAGCCAGTACAGGTAGCCGTTGCGGGCCGGCTTGATCAGGCCCTTCACCATTTTCCCGCCGTGCTCGAAATTGACCACCGTCGGCGCGTTCATCTCGTCCCAGTCCCACGAGTCGTTCCAGTGGTACTGGAAGTGACCCTTGATCGAGCCGTCCTTCGGATCGATCGCGATGGTCGACGAGGTGTAGAGGTTGTCACCCTCGCGCTGATCGCCGAACCACGGCGAGCCGTTGCCGGCGCCCCAAAAGGTGAGGCCGAGCTCGGGATCGTAGGTGCCGGTGTTCCATACCGCACCGCCGCCGCGCTTCCACGTATCGCCTGGCCAGGTGTCGTTGCCGGGCTCGCCCGGGCCGGGAATGGTGAAGGTCTTCCAGGCCGGCTTGCCGGTCTCGGCGTCGAGCGCCTGGACGAAGCCGCGGACGCCGAACTCGCCGCCCGAGACCCCGACCATGACCTTGCCGTCGACGATCAGCGGCGCCATGGTCTGGTAGTAGCCAGTGTGGTAGTCCTCGACCACCGTCTCCCAGACCACCTTGCCTGTCTTGGCGTCGAGCGCGAGCGTGGTGGGCTCGAGGCCGGTGAGGTAGACGTTGTTGCCGTAAAGCGCGACGCCACGGCTGGTGTTGTGCAATGCGCCGAAGTCGTCCGGCAGCTCGCGCCGATAGCGCCAGATCAGATCGCCGGTCGCCGCCTTGAGGGCGATGACCTGGGCATAGGGCGTGGCAACGAACATGACGCCGTCATTGACGATCGGCGGCGCCTCGTGGCCCGAGTCGACCCCGGTCGAGAACGACCATACCGGCTTCAGGCTGCCGGCATTTGCGGTGTTGATCTGATCCAGCGGACTGTACATCCAGCCCCAGTAATTGCCGCGCGTCATCAGCCAGTTCCCGGCTTCGGGATTGGTCAGTCTCTGGCTGGTGACGGTGCTGTAGTCGGACAGCATGCCTGCGGCCGCGACCGCAGGCATCAGGCCGACACCGAGCAGCGCAGCGTATTTAGCTACTTTCATTGCGGATCCTCCCTCTGTCGTACGAAGCGAGCGCGGCACGAAGCGTGGACGAAGCCCAACTCCACCTCATGCCGGCTTCTTGAAGCCGACGGCACCTTCGAACTCGCCGGCGGCGACGATGACGCCATCCTCCACCTTTACCGGCAGGATGGCCAGTCGTCGCGGCGCTGGCCCGGCGACGACCTCGGCCATGTCGCCCGGATTGTACTCACTGCCATGGCAGGAGCAATAGAGAGTGTCGTTCTCGGGTTGCCACATCGACACCGGGCAACCCTGATGCGTGCATACCGCCGAGTAGACGACGACACCCTCGGCCGCAAACCGGCGGGTCCGGTCGGTGATCGCCGCGTCGGCCAGCCGGATCAGGGCGACCTGGTTGAGCCGCGAGCCCTTGCGCACCGTCCCGGTGGCGGGATCGATCGGGTAGGCAATTTCCTGGGGGCCGCCGAGCGGCAGGTCGTCGACCTTGATGACCTCGCCCTTCTTGTCGCCCTTCAGGAACACGAACCGGTCGCCGGGCTGGGGACGCATTTTCTCAGGGTTGTCGGCGGCGCGCACCGCGGCGAGTTTCAGGAACGGTAGCGCGGCACCCAAGCCAAGACCCGACCTGAGCAACGCCCGTCGTGCTTTTCCAAACGCTTGCAAGGGGTTATCTCCAGTCCAGCCGTCGGTCCTCTCGCCCCCCGATAGATAACATCTCGGTGCCGCCGTTGCCAGGGGCGGGCGGCGTTCACGGCGCCAGCGCGAACGCGATCACCGCATCGCCCTGCGGGAACCCGAACAGGTGATGGCCGCCGGCTGCGACCGCGACGTACTGGATGCCGTCGACCTGATAGGTAACCGGCGGCGCGTTGACCCCGGCGCCGCACTGGAACCGCCACAGCCGCGCGCCGGTGGCCGAGTCATAGGCGTTGAGATAGCCGTTGCCCTCGCCCATGAACACCAGGTCGCCGGCGGTCGCCAGCACGCCGCCGAGCAGCACATCGTCGCTCTTGACCTGCCAGCGGATGCGGCCGGCGTCGGCGAGGTCGATGGCGCTGAGCGTGCCCCAGCGCGGCTCGTTCGCGACCTCGAGCACCGAATAGCGCCGCGCCGGCTTGTCCGCAGTCGCCGGCCGCTCGCGCACGCTGTAGGTGGTCGGCATGTGCAACGCCGCCAGATAGGCGAGCCCGGTGCGCGGATCGAACGAGGCCGGCGACCACGACGCGCCGCCGCCCGCGCCCGGCGCGATGGTCACGCCTTCGCCGGTCGGGCGCCGGAACATGTTGCTTTGCGGGACGAACGGTTCCGACTTGAACAACAGCTCGCCGGTCGCGCGGTCGAGCACGTACATCCACCCGGTCTTGGACGCCGAGGCCACCGCCTTGACCGTGCCGCCGTCGCGCGCGAGGTCGACCAGCACCGGCGGCGTGCCGACGTCGTAGCCCCACAGGTCGTGCGGCACCTGCTGATAGAACCAGCGCAGCTCGCCGCTGCGCGCGTCGAGCGCCACCAGCGCCACCGTGTACAGGTTGTCGCCCGGGCGCGAGACGTCGTCCATCTGCGGCGCCGGATTGCCGGTGCCGAGATAGAGCAGCCCGAGCTCGGGATCGAGCGACGGCGTCGACCAGGTCGAGCCGCCGCCGACCTGCCACGCATCCGCGTACTCCGCCTGGCGCGCCCGCTCGGCGGCGATGTCACGTTCGAGCGCCACCCCGTCGGGCGTGTGCGTGCGCCACTCCCCTTCCCAGCCGTCGGCCTTGGTGGTGTACCAGCGCCACGCCTCGGCGCCGGTCTTCGCGTCGAAGGCGGCGAGATAGCCGCGCCGGCCGAACTGTCCCTCGAAGCCGATCACCGCGCCGAGCTGGTTGCCCTCGGCGTCATCGACATGCAGGCCGTAGCCCGCGCCGGTGACTCCCGCGATCACCAGGCCGTCGAACACCAGCGGCGCCATGTTGGCGCCGAGCCCGCTGGCGCCGGTCACGCGCTGGCCGCGCAGCGGGTCGTCGGCGGCAAGCTCGGACAAGGTCTCGGTCGGCCTGGTGTCGGGGGCGGCGATGGTAACGTCCCATTTGACCGCGCCGGTGGCCTGGTCGAGCGCCACCAGCCGGCCGTCGGCGGTGGCCATGTAGACCGCGCCGTAGCCGAGCGCCGCGCCGCGGTTGGCCGGCCCGCAGCACAGCTTGTCGGTGACCATCTGGTGGCGGTAGCGCCAGACTTGCTCGCCGCTGGCGGCGTCGAGCGCGACCACGTCGTTGCGCGGCGTGGTCAGGTACATGATGCCGTCGGCGACCACGGGCGTGGCCTGGAACGTGGCGCTGATCCCGGTCTGGTAGATCCAGCGCGGCACCAGCCTCGCCACCGACGTGCGGTCGATCTGGTCAAGGCTCGAGAACCGATGGTGGGCGTAGCCGTGGCCATAGGACAGCCAGTCGCCGCTGGCCGGCGACTCGGCCCGCAGCCGGGCATCGTCGACCGGGCCCGCCGCCGCCGCCGCGGCCAGCGACACGCCAAGCAGCGCCCCGGCAAGACTCGTCTTATGATGAGATTTCATTGTCCTTTCCCGCCTCCCTCGGCAACGGCGTCCCCGAACACCGATCTTGAAAGGGCGAGGCAGGCAAGTCTACTGCGGCCGCCCGACCACCGCGCGCCGGCTCTTGCGCCGGTGCGTGGCGGTCGCCAAGTCTAGCAGTTCGCAGGCACCGTGAACGGATGAGGTCGAAGCGATGACATCGGCAACCGGGACGACCCGCCCGGCGGACGCGACCGCGCGCCTGCGCGGCGTTCGCCGCACCGTCACCGGCATGCCCGCCTCCGACGGCGCCGGAGTGCGGCTGAGCCGGATCATCGGCCAGCCGGGGCTCGACATGGTCGATCCGTTCCTGCTCCTCGACGAGTTCAAGTCCGACCGGCCCGAGGACTACATCGCCGGCTTCCCGGAGCATCCGCATCGCGGCTTCGAGACCGTCACCTACATGATCGCCGGGCGCGTCCGCCACGCCGACAACAAGGGCCATGCCGGCGTCATCGAGGCCGGCGGCGTGCAGTGGATGACCGCCGGGCGCGGCATCGTCCATTCGGAGATGCCCGAGCAGGAGGACGGCCTGCTGTGGGGCTTCCAGCTGTGGGTCAACCTGCCCGCCGCCGACAAGATGAAGCCGCCCGCCTACCAGGAGTTCCCCGCCGAGCGCATTCCCGCGGAGAGCCGCGACGGCGGCGTGGTCGTGCGCGTGATCGCCGGTACCACCGCGCCCGGCACCACCGGGCCCGTGACCGGCATCCCGACCGCGCCGGCCTATCTCGACGTGGCGCTCGCCGCCGGCAGCCGTTTCGAGGAGCCGCTGCCCGCGGCATCGAGCGCGTTCGTCTATCCGTTCCAGGGCAAGGTCCGCGTCGCCGGCAACGGCGCGGCCACCGAGCTTGCCGCGGGCACGCTCGGCCTGCTCGGGCCCGGCGACGTGGTGCGCATCGAGGCCGGCGACGACGACGCCCGCCTGCTGCTCGTCGCCGGCCGCCCGCTCGGCGAGCCGGTCGCCCGTTACGGCCCGTTCGTGATGTCGACCAAGGCCGAGCTGACGCGGGCCTACCAGGACTTCCAGGCCGGCCGCTTCTGAGCGCGGCTTGCCCGCGCCTCAGCGACCCTTGAACACTGGCGCGCGCTTGTCGCGGAACGCGGTCATGCCCTCGATCCGATCCTCGGTCGCGAACGCGCGCAGCACCGCCTGGCGCTCGAAGGCAAGCCCTGCCGGCAGCCCGGTGGCGTAGGCCGCAAGCACCGCCTGCTTCGCCAGGGCCAGCGCCACCGGCGGCAGGCGGGCGAGCCGCTCGGCGAGTGCACGTGCCTCGGCGAGCGCCGTGCCGGGTGCGACCAGCTTCGAGACCAGCCCGGCACGGAGCGCGTCCTCGGCGCCGATCGGCTCGCCGGTCAGCATCATCCACATCGCCAGCGGCTTGCCCGCGATCCGCGTCACCCGCTGGGTGCCGCCGTCGCCGGGCAGCACGCCGATCTTGATCTCGGGCTGGCCGAAGCGCGCGTCGGCGGCGGCGATGATGATGTCGCAGACCAGCATCAGCTCGTGGCCGCCGCCGAAGGCGTAGCCCTCGACCGCGGCGATCAGCGGCTTGGCGAAGCGCTCGATCGCCGCCCAGTCGGCGTTGCGCCGCCCGTCGTCGAGCACCTCGGGCCCGCCGGCGTCGGTGAACTCCTTGATGTCGGCGCCGGCCGAGAACACTTTCGCGCCGCCGGTCAGCACCGCGCACTTGACCGCCGCGTCGGCGTCCGCCCAGGCCAGCTCCTCGGCCAGGCGGTGGATGACGGCGCGGCTCAGAGCGTTGCGCGCCTCGGGCCGGTTGAGGGTGAGCTGCAGCACCCCGTCCGCCGGCCGCGCGCTCAGTACGGTGTCGGTCATCTCGCGTCCCTGGTGAGTCGCGGGCGCCGCCCGCGGGCTCGGCCTTGTACTGCGATGCCGCCGGCGCCGTCCACAGCCGGCGGTTTTTCGCCGGCCGGCTTTTGCGCTATACCAGCGCCCGCAGCGTGGCGCGGAGGGAGGGCCGACCATGAACGAGTCGCAACCGAAGCTCGGTTACATCGGCATCGGCCTGATGGGGACGCCGATGGCCAGGCGCCTGATCGAGGCCGGCTATGACGTGACCGTCTGGGGCCGCAGCCCGGCCAAGATCGAGCCGGTGCTGGCGGCGGGCGCGCACCGTGCCGACGACGCCGCCGGCGTCGCGCGCGCCGCCGACATCGTGCTCACCTGCCTGTCGGATACCGCGGCAGTCGACGCGGTGGTGTTCGGCAAAGGCGGCATCGCCGCCGGCGCCGGCCCCGGCAAGGTGCTGGTCGACATGTCCTCGATCCGTCCCGACGCGGCGCGCGAGATGGCAGCGAGGCTCAAGGCCGAGACCGGCATGGGCTGGATCGACGCCCCGGTCTCGGGCGGAGTCGCGGGATCGGAGTCGGGCAACCTCACGGTCATGGCGGGCGGCGCGCAACAGGACTTCGACCGGGTCGCGCCGGTGGTCGCGCACCTCGCCAAGCGCTTCACCTTGATGGGCCCCAACGGCGCCGGCCAGGCGACCAAGCTGATCAACCAGGTGCTGGTGGGGTGCACGGTCGCGGTGTTGTCGGAGGCGGCGAGCCTTGCGCTGCGGGCGGGAATCGACGCCGAGCGGATTCCGCAGGCGCTGGCCGGCGGGCGCGCTGATTCCTTGCCGCTGCAACAGTTCTTCCCGAAGATGGTCAAGGGCGACTTCTTCGTCGAGTCCCACCTGCGCACCATGCTCAAGGACCTCGAGACGGTGCAGGCGCTGGCGCGCGAGACTACGACTGCGATGCCGATGACCGGCATGGCGACCGAGCTGCATCGGCTGATGATCCAGCGCGGCTTCGCCGACCGCGACGGCACCGCGCTCGCCATGCTCTACCGCGCCGACCCCATCTGAGCCAGGCGGCGAGCGGCAACATGGACATCCTCGACGGCATCCGGGTGCTCTCGTTCAACCACTTCCTGCTCGGGCCGGTGGGCGTGCAGGTGCTCGGCGACCTCGGCGCCGACGTGATCGCGATCGAGCCGGTCGAGGGCGCGTTCCAGCGCCGCTGGGGCGGCGCCAACCGGCGCGTCGACGACGAGACCGTGCTGTTCCTGTGCGCGAGCCGCAACAAGCGGAGCCTGGCCATCGACCTCAAGGCGCCGGCAGCGAAGGAGATCGTCGAGCGGCTCATCGCCGGCGCCGACGTGCTGTGCGAGAACTTCCGCCCGGGCGTGATGGACAAGCTCGGCTTCGGCTACGAGCGCGCCCGCGCGATCACGCCCTCGCTCGTCTACGCCTCGGCCTCGGGTTACGGCCAGGACGGGCCCTACCGCGACCGCCCGGGGCAGGACCTGATCGTCCAGGCGATGTCGGGGCTGATGAACATCAACGGCAGCGTCGACCAGCCGCCGATCCCGATCGGGGTCTCGGCCGCCGACCATCACGGCGCGCAGGTGCTCGCCATGGGCATCCTGGCGGCGCTGGTCCGGCGCGCGCGCACCGGCCGCGGCTGCCGGGTCGATGTGAACCTCTTATCCGCCGCCCTCGATTTACAGATGGAGTCGCTGGTCGCCTTCGCCAACGGCGCGCCGGTCTCGCAGCGCCCGCCGGCGCATATCGCCGGCTGGTACTACCCGGCCCCGTACGGCGTCTACCGCACCGCCGACGGCCATATCGCGATCTCGCTGGCGTCGATGACCACGCTCGCCGACGCGCTCGAAATGCCCGCGCTCGCCGAGGTCTCCGACGACGAGACCTTCACCCGCAACGGCGACATCGCGTCGCTGATACAGGAACGGGTCGCGGGGGTCGCCTGCGCCGAGGTCGAAGCGATGCTCGAGCGCCACAAGCTGTGGTACGCGCGGGTCAACGACTACACCGCGGTATTGAACGACCCCCAGGTCAGGCACAACGGCTCGGTCATCACCACCGACAACGCCCACGGCACGCCGGTCAGGCTGCTCGCCCATCCGGTGCGCTACGACGGCGAGGTGCCGCCGGTGCGCATCCCGCCGCAGCCCTTGGGCGCCCAGACCGCCGACATCCTGGCCGAGCTCGGCTACGCGCGCGACGATATCGACCGCCTCGCCGCGGCCGGCGTGGTGCGGGTCGCCGGCCGCGCATAGGAGCGACACCGGCGAGCGCGCTGACGCTTGACGCCGCCAGCGGGTCTGTCGCCGGGGCGGACTTGGCGTTAAGATGGCGGGCGAAAAGAGATCGAACCGCGGAGGCCGGCCATGCGGCGCTTTCCCGACTTCGAGCCCAAGGGCGTGATCCCGGCGACCCTGATGGCGTTCGACGACGACTTTGGAATCGACGAGGCCGGCGCGCGCAAGCATTTGCGCGACGTCGCCGCCACCCCGGGGCTCGCCGCGGTCACGGTCAACGGCCACGCTTCCGAGGTCCACGCCTGCACGTTCGACGAGCAGCAACGCATCCTCGAGTTCTCGCTTGACGAGGTCGGCGACCGGCTTCCCGTGATCAACGGCGTCTACGCCGACGGCAGCCTCGAGGCGGCGCGCATCGCGCGCATGTCCGAGACGTGCGGCGCGGCGTGCCTGCTGGTGTTCCCGCCGCAGAGCATGATCATGGGCGGCCAGCTCCGCCCCGAGATGGCGCTCGGCCACTTCAAGACCATCGCCGCCGCCACCGACCTGCCGATTATCGTGTTCCAGTACCCGATGACCTCGGGCCTCGGCTATCCGTTCGACACCCTGCTCAGGATGGTCGACGAGGTGCCGACCATCCGCGCGATCAAGGACTGGTCGAACGATGCCATGCTGCATGAGCGCCACACCCGCACGCTTCAGTCCTTGGCGCGCCCGATCACCGTGCTCACCACCCACAGCGCCTGGTTGATGAGCTCGCTGGTGATGGGCGCGCAGGGGCTGCTGTCCGGCGCCGGCAGCGTCATTCCCGATCTTCAGGTCGCGCTGTTCGAAGCGGTGCAGGCCAAGGACCTCGCCCGCGCGCAGGCGATCAACGATCGCATCTATCCTTTGTCGCAGGTGTTCTACGCGCCGCCGTTCCTCGACATGCACAACCGCATGAAGGAGTGCCTGCGCCTGCTCGGCCGCCTCGACAAGGCGGTGGTGCGCCCGCCGCTGATGAAGCTTAGCGAGGCCGAGATCGCGCGCCTGCAACAGGCGCTCGATGAGGCCGCGATCGCGCCCGAGGGTGCCCTCGGCCTCGCCGCCGAGTAGGCCCGGCCGAGGACTACGCGCCTTCGCCCCGCGCGCGTGCGTGCGGGGTCGCGCGTCATCATGACCGGGCTGTTCGACCCCGGGCGGATCGGCCCGGTCGAGATACCGAACCGCATCGTCATGCCGTCGATGACCACGCGCACGGCCGACGAGGCGGGCTTCGTCACCGACGACACCGTTGCCTACTTCGCCGCCCGCGCGCGCGGCGGGGTGGGCCTGGTCACGGTTGAGATGTCGGCGCCCGAGCCCGCCGGCCGCCATCGCCTGCGCGAGCTCGGCATCGCCGACGACCGCTTTGTGCCCGGCCTCGGGCGCCTGGTCGCGGCGATCCACGACGCCGGCGCGCGCGCGGCGATCCAGCTTGGCCATGGCGGCGGCCACACCCGCGCGGACGTGTGCGGCGAGCCGCCGATCGCGCCCTCCGCTGTGCCGCATCAAGTCTTCGAGCGCACCATGGAGACGGTGGTTCCGGTGGCGATGACGCGGGCGCGCATCGGCCAGACCACCCGGGCGTTCGTCGATGCGGCGCTGCGCGCGCAAGCAGCCGGCTTCGACTGCGTCGAGATCCACGCCGCCCACGGCTACCTGATCTCGCAGTTCCTGTGCCCGGCGGAGAACACGCGCACCGACGACTACGGCGGCGCGCTGGAGAACCGGGCGCGCTTCGGCCTCGACATCCTGCGCCGGGTCAAGGCGGCGGCCCCGGGGCTCGGGGTCATCTTCCGGCTCACGGTCGACGACTACTTCGCCGGCGGCATGCCCGCGGCCGACGGCATCCGCGTCGCCGAGTGGGCCGCGGCCGCCGGCGCCGACGCGATCCACGTCTCGGCGGGCCACTACCGCTCGCTGCCGGCGACCATGATGATCCCGCCGATGGCCATGCCCGAGGCGACCTTCCTGCACCTCGCCGCGGCGGTGAAGGCGCGCGTCGCGGTGCCGGTGATCGCGGTCGGCCGGCTTGGCGATCCCGCGCTGGCCAAGGCCGCGGTCGCGGACGGCAAGGCCGACTTCGTCGCGCTCGGCCGCGGCCTGCTTGCCGACCCCGACTGGCCCGACAAGGTCCGGCGCGGCGTCGCGCCCCGGCATTGCCTCGCCTGCCTCGCCTGCATCGACGGCATGCGCGCGGGCAGCCGGCTGCACTGCATCGTCAACCCGACCACCGGGCGCGAGCGCGCCTTCGCCGAGGCGCGCCCGCCCGCGGGCGAGCGCATCGCCGTGATCGGCGCGGGGCCGGCGGGCTTGTCCTATGCCGAGCTCGTCGCCGGCGCCAACCGGGTCACGGTGTTCGAGCGCGCCAAGGTGCTCGGCGGCGCGTTGAGGCTCGCCGCCCGGGCGCCGCTGTTCGAGAACGTCGCCGCCGCGCCGGCATCGTTCGCCGCCTACATATCCGCGCTCGAGGCCGCGTGCCGGGCAAAGGGCGTCGACATCCGCACCGGCACCGATCCGATGCGCGATCCGCGCCTGCTCGACGGGTTCGACCGGGTGGTCATCGCCACCGGCGCCGGCTATCGGTTCTGGCTCAGGCCGGTGGTGCGCGCGCTGCTCGTGACCGGCCTCGCTCGCCTGCCGGGGCTGCGCGCCCTGCTCGCCCGCCCGCGGCTGCGCGACTGGTTCTACACCCGTGCGCGTGCGGGGCGCGGCGCCGCCCTCGCAGGGCGCGCGCCTCCCGGCCAGGTGGTCGAGGTAATCGGCGATGCGCGCCGGGCCGGCAAGACCGGCGCCGCCGTGCGCGACGCCTTCGAGGCCGCCCTTCTCCGCCCCGCAGTGCGCGGCTGAACGAAGGGAAACCTGTCAAAACGGAGCTGGACTGGCGGCGGCGTCATTCCTGCGCAGGTAACGTCCCGGAAACGGGCGTGCTTTCCCGGGCCTGGTCGGCATCCGAAGTGACGACGACCTGCTCGGGTCGCTCCCGCGCGTCGAGCGGAAAGACGCGCGCGGCGCGCGCGCGAATGAAAACGGACTGCTTGCCCTCGAGCCCGAGGGCCTCGAATTCGGCACGAGACAACGTCGCCTCGACGACCGGCCGCTTCCCTCCGATCGAGAGTTCCACGCTGACCAGCGGCCCGGTGCGAATCACCTCGCGCACGATGGCAGGAAGGCCCAGGCGCGCCTTGTCCAGCACGATCTCGACATCGTCCGGCCGCACGTAGGCGATCGCCGGGCCATCCGGCGCCCCGTGCGCGTCGGCAATGGCGAAGTCGGTGTCGCAGACCACCGCCGTCCCGGCACGGATCACGCAGCTGAATCGATTCACGTCGCCAAGGAACTCGTAGACGAACGGCGTCGCCGGATGGTCGTAGATCTCAGCCGGCGCGCCCACCTGCGCGATTCGGCCCTGCTCCATCACGACCACCGTGTCGGCAAGCTCCAGGGCTTCCTCCTGATCGTGGGTCACGAACACGCTGGTGAGCCGCATCCTGTCGTGAAGACGCCTCAGCCAACGTCGCAGCTCTTTCCTGACCTTGGCGTCCAGTGCCCCAAACGGCTCATCGAGCAGCAGGACGCGCGGCTCGATCGCGAGCGCGCGCGCGAGCGCGACGCGCTGCCTCTGGCCGCCCGATAGCTGCGAGGGGTAGCGCCGTGCGAATTGATCAATCTGCACTAAGTGCAGCAGCTCCAGCACCCGCCTGCGGATAGCGGCCTCGGAGATGCGCTCGCGGCGCGCCTTGACGCGCAGCCCGAAGGCCACGTTCTCGAACACCGTCATGTGGCGGAACAGCGCGTAATGCTGGAACACGAAGCCGACCTGGCGCTCGCGCACGTGGCGGGCGCTTGCGTCCTCGCCGTCGAACAGCACCCGGCCCTGGCTCGGAAAGTCGAGCCCGGCGATGATCCGGAGCAGGGTCGTCTTGCCCGACCCCGACGGCCCGAGTAAAGCCACGAGCTCGCCGGGATCGATTCGCAGGCTCACGTCGTCGAGGGCGGTGAAGCGGTCGAACCGCTTCGTGACGTGCTGGACCTCGATGGTCATGACGGTGCTCCCTAACGCCGCCGCGTGGCCGCGAGCTCGGCGCCGTAGCGCCACTCCAGGACCGCCTTCAGCGCCAGCGTCACCAACGCAAGGAAGGCGAGCAGCGAGGCCACGGCAAAGGCGGCGGCGAAATCATACTCGTTGTAGAGGATTTCCACATGGAGCGGCACGGTGTTGGTGAGCCCGCGGATGTGGCCCGAGACCACGGAGACAGCCCCGAACTCGCCCATCGCGCGGGCGTTGCACAGCAGCACGCCGTAGAGCAGTCCCCACTTGACGTTGGGGAGCGTGACGCGCCAGAACGTCTGCCAGGCGCCGGCGCCCAGCGACAACGCCGCCTCCTCTTCCTCCGTCCCCTGTTCCTGCATGAGCGGGATCAGCTCGCGCGCGACGAACGGAAAGGTGACGAAGACCGTCGCCAGCACGATTCCGGGCACGGCGAAGATGATCTGGACGCCGTGCTCCGCGAGCCACGGGCCGAACCAGCCCTGGGCCCCGAACAGCAGCACGTAGACCAGGCCGGCGATCACGGGCGAGACCGAGAAGGGAAGGTCGATCAGGGTAGTGAGCACGCTCTTGCCAAGAAACTCGAACTTGGCGATTGCCCAGGCCGCGGCGAGCCCGAAGGCGACGTTGAGCGGCACGGCGATGGCGGCGGCGAGCAGAGTGAGTCGAATTGCTGCGGCGGCCTCCGGCTCGGTGACGGCGGCGAGGTAAGCGTCCACGCCGGCGCGCAATGCCTCGGCGAAGACCGTGACCAGCGGCAGCAACAGGAAGAGCGAGAGGAAGGCCAAGGCGAGCGCGGTCAGCGCCCAGCGCACACCCGCCGATTCCGTGGCCACCCGAGCCCTGCCGAGGTTTTCAAACTGGGTGGTCATCGCTCCGTCCGATCACTCCGCATCGCCCGGCACGCGGGGCCGATACGACCGACCCTAGCCGCTACCATTCACGCGCGCCGCATGTCACCGTGGAAAATTCACCCGTGCCATCGCGGGCGTTTCCCCGAAACCACCATTTGCCCATTCGTCTCAGGCTGGCGCCATGCGCACCCGGCTCCAGTGCTGAAGAAGGTTGATCAGGAGCAGGAGCACGAACGAGGCCAGCAGCATCACGGTGCCGATCGCGGTCGCGCCGGCGTAATCGTATTGCTCCAGTTTGATCACGATCAGGAGCGGGGCGATCTCCGATACCATGGGTAGGTTGCCGGCGATGAAGATGACCGATCCGTACTCGCCCACCGCCCGGGCGAAGGCGAGCGCCACGCCGGTGAGCACCGCTGGCGCGATCGAGGGCAGGATCACGCGCAGGAAGATTTGCAGGCGATTCGCCCCGAGGCTCGCCGCTGCCTCCTCGAGCTCGACGTCGAAGTCCTGGAGCACGGGCTCCACGGTGCGGACCACGAACGGCAGCCCGATGAACACGAGCGCGACCACGACGCCGGACGGCGCGAACGCCACCTTCATTCCGAGTGGCGCGAGGAACTGCCCGATCCATCCGTTCTCGGCATAGAGCGCGGCGAGCGAGATGCCGGCGACGGCGGTCGGCAGGGCGAACGGCAGATCGACCACGCCGTCCACGATGCGCTTTCCCGGAAAGCGGTAGCGCACCAGCACCCAGGCGACGAGGACGCCGAAGACGGCGTTGATCAGCGCGGCCAGCGCCGAGGCGCCGAAGCTCAGCCGATACGCGGCAAGCGCCCGCGGCGCGAAGACCGCGGCGAGAAAGTCGGCCGCGCCCATGCCGGCGGTGCGCATCACCATGGCGGCGAGCGGCACAAGCACGACTAGGCTCAGATACAGGAGGGTGAAGCCGAGCGCCGGCCCGAAGCCGGGCAGGATGCTCGGGCGGCGAACCCTAGAGGGCATGCGTGGCCTCGCCGAGTGCCGCCGCTACCGGCACGCTCGCGGGCGTCGCGCCCCGCGCGGCTGCGGCGGGCCGAGGCAGGGTGCTGCGCATACTCCCGATCTCACCATTCGTCGAGGGCGACCGCAGCCGCGCCGGGACCCGGCGATATGACAGTGGCGGCGGTCGCGAATCAACGGCGCCGTCGCGGCCACGCCCGCGCCGCCCCGGCCGCGGGCGGCCCTATTGCGTCGTCTGGTAGATGGCGTCGAAGATGCCGCCGTCGGCGAAGTGCTTCCGCTGCGCGGCCTGCCAGCCGCCGAACGCCTCGTCCACGGTGAAACGCTCGAGGTCGGGGAAGCGGTCGAGGTCCTCGGGCCGGGCGTGCTGCGGTTCATGCGGGCGGTAATAGTGAGCTGCAGCGACGCGCTGGCCGGCCGGCGCGTAGAGGTACTCGACATAGGCCCGGGCAAGGTCGAGCGTGCCGTGCCTCTCGGCGTTGGCCTCGACCACCGTCACCGGCGGCTCGGCGAGGATGCTGACCGAGGGAACGACGATCTCGAACTTGTCGGGGCCAAATTCCTCGACGGCTAGAAATGCCTCGTTCTCCCAGGCCACGAGCACGTCGCCGATGCCGCGCTGGACGAAGGTGTTGGTCGAGCCCCGCGCGCCCGTGTCCAATACGGGGACGTTCCTATAGATGGCGCCGACGAACTCTCGCGCCTTGCCCTCGTTGCCGCTCCACTTGCGGAGCGCGTAGCCCCAAGCCGCGAGGTAGTTCCACCGCGCCCCGCCCGAGGTCTTCGGATTCGGTGTGATGACCTGGACGCCGGACTTCACGAGGTCGTCCCAGTCCCTCACTCCCTTGGGGTTCCCCTTGCGCACCAGAAACACGATCGTCGAGGTGTAGGGCGCGCTGTTGTGCGGCAACCGTAATTGCCAGTCCTTCGGAATCAGGCCGGAGCGTGCCGCGATCTCGTCGATGTCGTAGGCCAGCGCGAGCGTCACCACGTCGGCGGGAAGCCCGTCGATGACCGAGCGCGCCTGCTTTCCGGAACCGCCGTGGGACTGCCTGATCGTGACCGTCTCCCCGGTCGTCTCTTTCCAATGGCTCGCGAATTCCGCGTTGAACTCCTGATAGAGCTCGCGCGTCGGATCGTACGAGACGTTGAGGATCGTTCGATCCGCCCAGGTCGGAGTGGGCGCGAGCAGCACTGCCGCCGCCATCGCGGCAACAGCGAACCGTCGTCCGCAAAGGCTTGTCCGAAACATGCACTGTGTCCTTCGCTGCTCAGCCGCTCACGCGCCGCGGCTGCGCATGTAGCCGAGGGTGGACAGCGGCGCGATGGCGACGGCGTTGTTGCGATAGGTCGACCAGCTGTCGTAGATGCGCCGGTTGATGTCGCCGTCCGCGGCGGTCTCGGCGACCACCTCGGCGCTGATCTCGAACCAGCGCTTGAGCACGTCGTCGGGAAGCGGGCCGATGGTGACGTCGTGCTCGGCGACCAGCCTCTGCAGCGCGACCGCGTTCTCGAAGTCGAACTCGGACAGCAGCAGCGCCGCCTCGACCGTCGCCGAATTGCGGACGATCGCCTGCAAGTCCTTGGGCAGCGCCCGGTACGCCTCGAGGTTGACCATCAGCGACTGCGCGGTGCCGGGCTCGTGCACGCCCGGGCCGTAGCAGTGCTTGGCGACCTTGTAAAAGCCGAAGGCGAGGTCCATCCACGGCCCGCCCCATTCGGCGGCGTCGATCACCCCCGACTGAAGCGCCGGCATGATCTCGCCGCCGGGCAAGTTCACCGTCGTCGCGCCCATCCGGTTGAGCACCTCCGCCTGAAGCCCGGCCATGCGGATCTTGAGCCCCTTCACGTCGTCGAGCGAGCGCACTTGGTTGCGGAACCAGCCGACCATCTGCATGCCGGCATTGCCGGCGAGCCACGCGCGCAGGCCGAAGCCCTCATACAGCTCGTCCCACAGCGCCTGGCCGCCGCCGTAATAGATCCAGCCCATGTGCTCGTCGGGCGTGAGCCCGCCGGGCACCGATGAGAAGAACGCCGAGCTGCGGTTCTTGGCGATCCAGTAATAGGGCGAATCGTGGCCGAGCTCGGCGTTGCCGTCGCGCACCGCGTCGAACACCTCGAATGCGGGCACGAACTCGCCGGCCGCGAACAGCTTCACCTCGAGCCGGCCGTCGGACATCTCGCCGATGCGGTCGGCGATGCGCTGCGCGGCGATGCCGACGCCCGGGAAGTTGCGCGGCCAGCAGGTGACCATGCGCCAGCTCACCCGCCCTTGCGCGATCGCCGGGGCCGGCATCGCCGCCGCCGCGAGTCCTGCGCCCGCGCCCTTGAGCAATCCGCGTCGACTGGTTGGTTTCCCCGACATGTCGTGGCCTCCCTGCTTGCCGCCGGTTGCGGCCCTCCCCCGCCAGCATGGCGCAAGTAACCGGACGGCTACAAGCCCGCCGCCCCGCTTGCCGGCCGGGCCGCAAACGCGCCACAGTGGCGCCCGCAGCGACACCCAGCACGGAGCGAGCGATGGCCGAGTTCCCCCTCAAGGTCGGCGACCAAGTCACCTTCGCCAAGACGGTCGGCGAGACCGACATCTACCTGTTCGCAGGCATCACCGGCGACTTCGCCGGCAACCACGTCAACGAGGAGTACATGAAGGGCTCGAGCTATGGCCGGCGCATCGCCCACGGCGCGCTCCTGATCGGCTACATGTCGACCGCCTCGACCATGATGATCAATACCTGCCTGCGGGCCGACATGACCGAGACCCCGGTCTCGCTCGGCTACGACCGGGTGCGCTTCACCGCCCCGGTGTTCATCAACGACACGGTCACGGTCACCTACCGGATCAAGGACACCGACCCGGACAGCCGCCGCAGCCGGTCGCAGATAACGGTCACCAATCAGACCGGCGAGACCGTCGCGGTCGCCGAGCACATCCTCAAATGGGTGCCGAACCAGCGGTCCTAGCGCGGGCGAGGAACGCCTCGACCTCGGCGCGGCGGGGGATCGGCGCGACCGCGCCGTAGCCGATGGTAGCGAGCGCGGCGGCGGCGTTGGCGTAGGCGGCCGCGGCGAGCGGATCGCGCCCGGCGACGGTCTCGGCGAGAAACGCGCCGTCGAACGCGTCGCCCGCGCCGGAGGCATCGACGCAGGCGACCGCATGGCCGGCGATCCGGCGGTGCTCCGCTCCCGTTGCGACCAGTACGCCTTCGGCGCCCATCTTCACCGCCACCACGCGCGCGCCGAGGTCGAGATACGCCGCGGCGATTTCAGCCACCCGCTCGCGCCCGGTCAGCAGCCGGCCCTCCTCGGCGTTGGTCAGCACGTACCAGGCCTGTGCGGCGGTGGCGTCGATCACCGCACGCGCGCGCTCGAGCGGCCACAGCCTGAGCCTGAGGTTGGGATCGTACGAGACCCGCACGCCGCTCTCGTTGGCGAGCGCGACCGCGTGGGCCACGGCCTCGTACGCGCTGGCGCTGATCGCCTGGCTGATGCCGGAGACGTGCAGCACCTTGGCGTCGGCGATCATGTTTCCGGGCAGGTCGGCGGCGCGCATCCGGCTCGCGGCGCTACCCGTGCGGTAATAGGTGAAGTGGTGGCCGCTGGTGTCGTGGGTGATGAAGTAGACGCCGGTCTGGGCCTCCGGGTCGCGTTTCACCCCCGACGTGACGATTCCCTCCGCGCGCCACAGCTCCAGGAACGACTCGCCGAACGGATCGGCGCCGAGGGCGGTGACGTAGCCGACGCGCGCCCCCTGGCGGGCGGCGGCGATGGCGCAGTTCGAGGTATCGCCGCCGTAACCGGCGAGCCAGCGGTTGCCGCCGGAATCGGGCAGGCGGGTGAACTCGGCCAGCGGCTCGCCCAGACAGACGATGTCCGCCGGCACGGCCGCGCTCACCCCGCGGGCAGGCCGAGCGAGGCGCGCAGGCTCTTGCCGAGTGCCGTGATCTCGCCGCTCCGCCCGGCCAGGATCAGGCGCTCGTCGACCAGCCGCCCGCCCATGCCGATGAAGGCCGCGCCCGCGTCGAGATACTCCAGCACCTGCTCGGCGCGGATGCCCCCTGTCGGCACCAGCGGCACGCCGGGGAAGATCGACCTGAGCGCACTGACATGCGCCGGACCGCCGGCGCTCGAGACCGGAAAGATCTTGACCGCATCGGCGCCGGCGGCGCGCGCCGCCAGCACCTCGGTCGGGGTCAGCGCGCCGAGCAGCACCGGCACCCCGGCCGCATGGCACGGCGCGACGACCGCGGGGACGACGCACGGCGAGACCACGAAGCGCGCGCCCGCGGAGAGGCAACGTTCGGCGTCTTGCTCGCTGGTCACGGTGCCGGCCCCGACCAGCACGCCCGGCCGAGCCGCGAGCGACTCGATCAGCGCCGGCGCGTCGGCGATGGTCATGGTGATCTCGAACACGTCGAAGCCCGCGTCGGCGAGCGCATCTACCGCCTGCTCCGCAGTGGTCGCCGCGGACGTGCGTATCACCGGCACGATCTTGGCCTCGACCAGCCGGCCGAGAAGACCGCCGATGTCCGCCGATGGCGCCGCCCGATTCACGCGCGCGCGCCCTTCGTCCGCCCGGAGTCGATTGGCCGCCTATCCATTGCCGCCTCAGAATGCCCGCACCGGCACCTCGGCACCTCGCCGCTCGGCCGACAGATAGGCGCTGTAGATGGTCGAGATGCAGTCGGCGGCAAGCCGCGAATCGCTCTCGGCCTCTTCGCCATACGCGACCGTGCGGTAGAACGCCTCGATCTCCTGCGGGAAGCCGGTCATCTGGTCCTCGTCCGGGGCGGTGAACTGCCAGCCCTGCTTGGTGCCGGTCTTCTCGACCACGTAGATGTCCTTGAAG
This sequence comes from Alphaproteobacteria bacterium, assembly GCA_036398035.1. Classification (GTDB taxonomy): domain Bacteria; phylum Pseudomonadota; class Alphaproteobacteria; order UBA7887; family UBA7887; genus DASWHU01. The sequence continues at coordinate 32,291 of DASWHU010000240.1, forward strand.
GTGGCGTCCACCGGGTTGTAGGTGAGCATGGCGGTGTTGGGGTTGATGTTGCAGATCGCGCGGTGGTTGTTGGCGCATACCTCGAGCCAGTTGTGGATGCCGCCCATCACGATCTCCGAGGCAAAGATGTCGGCCACGGTGCCGTCCTCGAAGGTCACGTGGATCGCCGCGAAGTCCTCGATGTCGTGATAGTCGGTGCGCAGGTGGCCGGCGTCGCGGTAGCCCTCGAGGCGGGTCAGCTCGTGGGTGCGCGCGCTCACTGTCGCCGGGCGGATCGGCCGGCCGTCGCGGGCGCGGCCCTCGACCCGCTTCAGGTACAGCGCCGCGCCCAGCGGGTGGCAGGCCTTGCCGATCATCGAGCCGCCGCCGCCCAGCCGCCAGAAGCCGTAGGCCTTGGAGTGCGACCCCGAATGCGCTTCCTCGCCGTGCAGCCACAGGATCTGGGCGCCGGTCTTCTCGACGATCTCGCGCTCCTTCTGGATCGCCGGCGCATGGACCCAGTTCTCGGCGTAGAGGATGCGCCCGCGGCTCGCCTGCTCGGCCGCGAGCATGCGCTCGATGCTCGCCAGCGCACCGGCGAGCGCCGCCTGCTTGGGCGCGCCGCGGCCGTCGAAATCGGCCGAGCCGTCGCCGAAGTAGCCGGTCAGCGGTTTTTCCACGATCGCGAACCTGTCGCGCGCGAGCGCCGCCACCGCGATCGGCTCGTGGGCGGCCGGCGGCACGCAGACGTGGACAACCTCAGACTTGTCCAGCACCTCCTCGATGCTGCCGAGCGCGGCCAGCCCGTGGGCATCGGCGAACCGGCGCGCGTTCGCGGGCGTCGGCGAGTACACCCCGACCAGGTCGACGTCTGTGCCGTAGACCCTCCGGATGCCGTGGACGTGGAGCGCGGCGGCGAAGCCGGACCCGACCAGGCCGGCGCGGACGGTCTTCCTGCTCACCAGCTTCCCTCCCCGCATGGCGCCGCCGGGGCTTGACAGTTTGCACATCCGCGGCCGAAGCGCTAACCAAGATTCGCGCCTCGGCGCGCGATGGAGGGCGGCGGCGTATGCACGGGACGGTCGGTCTTGATCGGCGCGGGTGGGCTCGCGCCCTCGCCGCCGCGGTGGTCGCCGCACTCGCGCTCGCGGCCTGCTCCGAGAGCGACGAGGACAAGGCGACTGCGGCCTATGAGCGCGGCGACTTCCAAGCCGCGGGCGCCCTCGCCGGCGCGCTTGCCGCGGCCGGGAACCCGCGCGGGTTGGAGCTGCTCGCCCTGATGGCCGCCCAGGGCCTGGGACGCGCGATCGACTATGGCGAAGCGTTCGCGCTGATCGACCGCGCGATCGCGCTCAACCCGTCCTATGCGGACACGCGCGCCGCGATCGAGGCTCGTCGCACCGCCGCGACCGCGGCCTCCGCCAAGGCCTTCGATACCGGCGACTACGAGCGCGCCTACGACATCGCCAGGCCGCTCGCCGCATTCGGCGATGACGACAGCGCCCGGCTGGTCGACGCCCTGGTCACCGGCCACTACATCCGCCTGCCGGGATCGGACATGTCCTGGCGACGGTTCTGGGAGCAATGCAGCGGCAATACCCGGTTCGAGACCGAGGCCGAGGCCGAGGCTGGGTTCGATAGCGGCTGCGCCGGGCTGCATGCGGTCTGGGATGGACTGGTGGTCCGCGCCCTGCCCGGCGAGCTTCACGTCAAGATGACTCCCGGCCGCCCGGCGGCGCACCACGACATCACTCTGATGCTCGACCCGCCTCCCGACCCGGAGCTCGCCTCGCCCGGGCGCAAGGTGCGGTTCGCGGGCGTGGTCGCCGCACGCGGCACGCCGAGCCGGCCCGACGTGCTCGCCCAAGGGGCGATCATCGGCCCGGCGCCGCTGACCGCCGAAGAGGCCAGCCATGAGCAGACGGTGGTTCTTCAGGCGGTGATGAACGCCTGCCAGACGCTGGTCGAGGAGCGCTTCCGCGCCGAGCTGATGCCGCAATGGGCGATCGAGGTCGAGGCGCAGGTGCGCGCCGGCGGCAGCCCGCGCAGCCGCGCCTTCTCGCTGTTCGTCGGCATCACCTCGGGGCCTGACGCATTCGCCCGCCAGGCCGACGGGACATGGCACGGCAGGTTCGACGGCACTGTGACCATCCAGAGCGTCGTTGCGCGCACCGCCCAGGTGACCGAGTACACCGCCGACTGCACCATCGACGGCGCGTACCGGCGCGGCGACAGGCCGGGCGAGCACGGCGTGCTCAGCTTCGTCCGGGTTGCCGAGCCGCTGGTCGAATCGGCGCCCGCGCGCCTGCGGTAGGGACGGGCGAAGAGATTTGGCTGTCCGGCTAACGAACGGCCTACGCCGCCCGCGTTCAGTTGCGCTCGCCCTGCTCCGGGCTCGGCGTCCAGGCCGCGGCGCGCTTCTCGGCCTCGGCGATCTGTTCCGGGGTCAGGAAGTCCTTGAGCACGTCGAGGTGGCCCTCGGCGCCTTCGCGCCCGCGCTCGGCCGCGAGCAGGAACCACTTGTACGACTCGATCAGGTCCTGCTCGATGCCGCGTCCCTCGTCGTACATGTAGCCGAGGTTGGTCATCGCGTCGGGCAGGCCTTGCTCGGCCGCCCGCCGGTACCATATGACCGCTTCCTTCTCGTTGGGAGGCACGCCCCGGCCCTTGCGGTACATGAAGCCGATGTTGTTCTGGGCCGTCGCGTCACCCGCCTCGGCCAACGGCAGCCACTCCTTGAACGCGGTTTCGTAGTCGCGCACGGCGTAGGCGCGGTTGCCGGCGTCGAAGTCGGCCAGGCTCGCGGACGCAGCCCCGATCATGAGCGCGGCAATGCACGCCAAGGCCGCCTGCCTCAAACGTCCCGGCCGCGATTGCTTGCGGTCCATGATTGGGCCGACTCCGCCGATCAGTGCCCGCCGCCGCCGCCGCCGGCAACGTCGAGCTTGAGCTGTCGGCACATCTTGGATTGGCCGAAGAACAGCTCGCAGTCCGCCGTCTCGAGATCGTCCGACCGGCCCTTGAAATGCTCGACGATGAACTCCGCGACGTGCTTGACTTGACGGTGGTTCAGCAACTGGCGCGCGGGTCCGGGCGCCATCTCGCCGAGTTCCTCGAGCGTCATGCCGTCATAGCAGTCGTGATCCTTGTAGGCGCCCCGCAAGTGATACATCATCCCCGTTCCGGGCCGACCGCAGGAGATCACTTCGATCATCTGGTCGAGCTCGAGAATGGTCTGGCGGAAATTGATCGGCGTGCCGCCATAGCCCGGGCCGCCCATGCCGTGCCATTTGTGGCAGGTGATGCAGCCGGCCTGCTTGTAGATCGCGGCGCCCGGGAGCCTGCGTTGCATCTGCGCCGATGCCGGTGCAATCCACGCCATCGCCAGCAGACCGGCGAGCGCCACCGCCGCACCGCGCATTGACTTGCCGCAAGTCCTCACTCGTTCCTCCCTGGCGCGGTCGCACCGCCCCTCCGGTCGCGCTCCGCCCCCCCGACAGCGGACGCATAGGCTCGCATGTACTGCAACCGCCCGTTCCAGACAACCCCCGCCGCCGGGCCGACCTGAGCGCGTCGCGGGGCACACCGCGCAGTCAATTCTGCTTGAAGTTCCAGCAGCGCGAATTTTGCCGCCCGCCCTCGGCCAGCCTCTCAGGCTGTCCCGACTCGAAGGACCTGACGAGGGCCAGGGCATCGAAATGACAGTGGCGGGGAATGTATTCCTTGAGCAGAAGGTCGTACTTCTCTTTGGCGTCCTTGACGCCGCCCTTGGCGGCGAGCGTCAGCCACGCGTAAGCCGAGATCACGTCGCGCGGTTCGCCGACGCCGTTGGCGAGCATGATGCCCAGCTCATACTGCGCCTGCGCATCGCCGGCCAGCGCCGCGGCCAGCCATTCCTGATGGGCGGTGTTGAAGTCGCCGGCGTCGTAGGCGTGCTTGCCGGAAATGAAGTCGGCGCGCACCGGCGCTCCGAGCCACAGTACCAGCAGCGCCAGCGCGACGCTCGCGGCGCGCCGCCATGTCCGCGTCATGGTCTTGCCCTCTCGCCGCCCGAACGCGCGACGGCCCGCGTCCGTCATCCAAACGCGGGCCGCCCACGCCGACCGCGGCCGGATCAGCTCTGTTCCATCAGCGACATCGCCTTCTTGCGATCTTCGCCGACGCAGGTCTTGAGCGCCGTCACGCATCCCATCGAGTTGCCGGACTGGCACTGCTGGAGACCTGTCGTGCACATCTCGACCTGCTCGGCAGAGGTCTGCTCCTCAGCCGACGGCCCGGCGGCAACGCCCGACACCGCGAAACCGGCGGTGGCCGCGGCCGCAATCAAAGCGATGACCGATTTCCTCATGCAATCCTCCCTGACGCTGCGGCCCGAGGCTGTTGGCCACACCGGGCCTGTTCGCACCGTTTCGTTGTCGACGGCGCCTTTGCCGCCGCCTCCTCCCCGTAGACGCAGGCGCCGCACCTGCCCGCCAACCGTTGCCCGTTGCTCTGCGGCAATCGATCATATTCACCCGGCCGGCGCCACGCACGGCCTGCGTCGATCTTGAGGCCGGCCAAGAGTATCAATAGTTTCCGGCAAACGGAAGAGCGCAGGCAGCCTGCCTTAAGGAGCTTGCGTCGGGGCGTCGGCGCCGGCACCCTGTCGGGGCGCCCATGTCAGACCCCAGGGAGACGGCAAGGCGAACATGACCCCCGATGCGGCATTCAGGCGTGCCGGCGCCGGCGGCCTGCTCGCGGTCGCGGCCGCGGTGCTGGCTTATGGCGGCCCGGTCGGCGCCGGCCAGGACGGCGACATCCGCGAGTTCACCGTCGGCCTGACCGTCGACGAGCTGCCCGCGACCGGTTATCTCGGCTTCAAGTGCGGCAACAACGGCGCCAAGCCGGGCCGGGAGATCGCCGGCTGGACCGCCTTCGCCGAGTGCCCGCCCGACGACAAGGGCCTGCACGAGGTGGCGTTCGAGTACGACGATTCCGAAGTCCGGTTCAAGGACTTGGAGGGCACCGCGATCGCCGGCCACGAGGTCCTGATCTCGCTCCTGTTCAACGACCAGGGGCAGGTCGAGGCCATCCGCGTGTTCACCAACCCGTTCGCGCGGCCCTACGAAAAGCGCCGGGCCCACATCCTGGCCAACAAGGTCAAGCACCGGTTCGGCAGCGAGGGCTGGACCTGCGTCAACCAGCAGCTTGCGGACGGCGAGTCGGACATCGCCGGCGTGTTCATCAAGGAAAGCTGCCGCAAGGACCTCGGCAACCGGTTCATCGACCTTCACACCAGCTTCTTTCGCCGCCACGGGCCCGAGGGCGAGACCATCGTCAACGCCACGTCTTTCGAGATCTGGCGCGAGGCCGCGCCGTCCTAGCCGGCCGCCGGTGCGCCGCCATCCCTGAAAAAATGCGGCCCCTCGGTCGAGGGGCCGCACTCGGTCTCAAAGGGACCCCGGCCGGTCGCCGGCCGGGGCGCTGTCGTCCAAAGCCGCCTAGAGCGCGAACACCCACAGCACGTTGGCGTTGCGGATCTTCTCAAGGCCCGGAGTCGACGGAGCGAAGTATGTCGGCACCGTGCCCCAGCCGCCCGACGACACGGCGATGTACTGCTTGCCGTCGACGGCAAAGCTCATCGTCGGAGCGTCGGTCAGCGTGTTCATGTGGAAGCACCACAGCTCGTCCAGCGATTCATCGTCGAAGGCGCAGAACTTGCCCTCGTGCTGGGCGACGAACACCAGCCCGCCGGCGGTGCTGAGGACGCCCGCCATCACCGGATAGCGGGTGTCGACCTTGCGCACGATCCTGCCGGTGGTCACGTCGACCGCGGTCAGGCTGCCGGCCAGGCTCTTGCCGTCGCTGCTCTTCGCGGTGGTCACGTCCGGCATGCCGCCCGAGAACCACTCACGGAGCACATAGGAGCCCTCGGGACCCGGGGTCTCCTCTTCGTTGTTGACCGTGATGCAGCTCTCGATGGTCGGGATGTACGCCATCTTGGTGCGCGGGCTGTAGGACATCGGCATCCAGTTCTTGCCGCCCATCAGGTTGGGGCAGAACGTTGCCGACTTGTTGGTCCGGTTCGGCGTGTGCTCGGCCACGTAGACCTGCAGGTCGGAGTTCGGATTGTAGTCGAGCGGTACGCCGGTGACCTTGTCCAGACCGCGAGTCCAGTTGACCTCCTTGACGAACGGGATGCCGTAGATGAACTCGCCGTTGGTCCGGTCGATGGCGTAGAAGAAGCCGTTGCGGTCGGCATGGATAAACGCCTTCCGGTCGTTACCGCCGATATTGACGTTGACGAGGATGTTCTCGTTGATGCCGTCGTAATCGTACGGGTCGTTGGGCGTGTACTGGAAGTGGAAGGCCACCTTGCCGGTGTCGGCGTCGAGCGCGAACATGCCCGAGGTGTACAGGTTGTCGCCCGGGCGATACTCGTTGTCCCAGTCCGGGCCCGGATTGCCGACGCCCCAGTAGAGCAGGTTGGTGTCCGGGTCGTAGGAGCCGGTCTGCCAGGTCGAGCCGCCGCCGGTCAGCCAACCATCGTTGTCGTCCTTCCAGGTCTCGTGCCCCGGCTCGCCGGGCCCCGGAATGGTGTAGCGACGCCAGACCTCGTTGCCGGTGTTGAGGTCGACCGCGGCCAGCCAGCCGCGGATGCCGTACTCGGCGCCCGACACGCCGGTGATCGCCATGTCCTTGACCACCAGCGGCGCGATCGTGACCGTCTCGGCGACCGCCGGATCGGCGAGCTGCGTCTCCCAGACCAGCTCACCCGTGTCCTTCTTGATCCGCAGCATGCGCCCGTCGAGCGTGTTCATGATCACCGAGTCGCCCCACACGGCGACGCCGCGATTGTTGATCGCGCAGCAGGCGACGTTGCCTGCCCAGTCCTTGTCGACGCCCGGATCATAGGTCCACTTGACCATGTCGGGGCCCTGGCCCGCCTTGCGCAGGTCGATGGCCATCAGCTCGCTCCAGCCGTTGGCCATGTACATCGTGCCTGACTCGACGATCGGCGTGCCCTCGATGTTGCCGTAGCGCCAGAAGCCGCCGCCTTCGGTGCCGCCGAGAGCGATCGCCCAGGCCACCTTCAGGTCCTTGACGTTCGACTTGTTGATCTGGTCCAGCGGCGAGTAACGATCGGAATTGTAGGTCCGATGGACGGTCAGCCAGTCGTCGGCGTTCTTGGTTGCGTTCAAAAGGTCGTCAGCCGTAGTCATCTCGGCGGCCGACGCCGGCAGCGACATGGCAAGCGCGAGCAAGCCGGCGCCCACCGCTGCAAGGGTCGCAGCCGGTTTGGTCACTTTCTCTTTCATCAGAGCATCCTCCCCATAGACGTTCGCCCGCGCGCCTAGATCAGCCGGGCTTTCGGCCACCCCACTCGGGGCTCGCCCGACCCGGCGTCCCGGCGGTACGGTTTTGCTGGCCGCGCACCGGGCATCACGCGCGCCGGAGATGCGTAAAAGTCTGACAATCGCCGGCGGCTGAGTCAATTGCCGATCGCGGCGGAGTAACCGTCTGGTTAAGAACAATCGGAGAACGGCATAGGCGTTGCCATCAATCTGCGTGCGGCGCGGGTTCCGCCGCGTATCGGCTTGTGCGAGACTTGGCCAACCAGCCCGCGCCGACCTCGCCGCCTGTCATGGAAAGCCACCCGATCGACTGCGCGCCTGCCCTGCCGGAGCGGTTCGAGGACATCGAAGCGCTCGAGGACGTCCTCTCGGCGCCGACCGCGCAGCTGGTCGAGGACCTCGGCCGGCTCGACGGCGATGTATTGGTGCTCGGGGTCGGCGGCAAGATGGGGCCGACGCTTGCGCGGCTCGCCAGGCGCGCGGCGCCGGCCAAGCGCGTGGTCGGGGTGGCGCGGTTCACCGACAAAGCCTTGCGCGCGCGCCTCGAATCGTGGGGCGTGGAGACCATCGCCTGCGACCTACTGGACCGCGCCGCGCTCGCCGCCCTGCCGCGGCTCGCCAATGTCGTGTTCATGGCCGGGCGCAAGTTCGGCGCCACCGCCGCCGCCGCCGACACCTGGGCGATGAACGCTCTGGTCCCGGCCGCCGTCGCCGAGGCCTTCGCCGCATCGCGGATCGTCGCCTTCTCGACCGGCTGCGTCTATCCGTACCTGCCGGCCGCCGGCGGCGGCGCCACGGAGAAGACCGCGCCCAGCCCGCCGCCCGGCGACTACGCCTGGTCGTGCCTGGCCCGCGAGCGGCTGTTCGAGTACGCCTCGCGCCGCTTCGCCACCGCGGGCCGGCTGATCCGGCTCAACTACGCCATCGACATGCGTTACGGCGTGCTCCACGACATCGCCCGCGCGGTGTTCGCCGGCGCGCCCGTCGATCTCGCCACCGGCCATGTCAACGTGATCTGGCAGGGCGACGCCAACGCGCAAGCGTTGCGTGCGCTGGCTCACTGCACCTCGCCGACCTCGCCGCTCAACGTCACCGGGCCCGAGACGGTCAGCGTGCGCGCCCTGGCCCACGCCTTCGCCGAGCGGTTCGGCAAGCCGCCGCGCTTTGCCGGCACCGAGTCGGCGACCGCGTGGCTCAGCGACAGCACCGCCGCCCGCCGCCTGTTCGGCGCGCCGCGGGTGCCGTTGTCGCGCATGATCGACTGGACCGCGGACTGGACGCTGCGCGACGGCGCGAGCTACGACAAGCCGACCCGGTTCGAGGTCCGCGACGGACGGTTTTGATGGACGTCCTTGCGCCGCACACGCTGCCCGCGCGCCTCGACGACGAGGCCGCGCTCGAGGATCTGCTGTCCACGCCGAGCCAGGCGCTGATCGACGACCTCGCGCGCCTCGACGGCGACATCGCGGTGCTCGGCGTCGCCGGCAAGGTCGGCCCGACGCTGGCGCGGCTCGCCAAGCGCGCGGCGCCGGACAAGCGGGTGATCGGCGTCGCCCGGTTCTCCCAGCCCGAGATCCGCGAACGCCTCGAGTCATGGGGCGTCGAGACCATCGCCTGCGACCTGCTCGACCGCGACCAAGTCGCCGCGCTGCCCAAGCCGGCCAATGTCGTGTTCATGGCCGGGCGCAAGTTCGGCACCACCGGCGACGAGCCGCTGACCTGGGCGATGAACGTGCTCGTTCCGGCGATCGTCGCCGAGGCGTTCGCGGCCTCGCGCATCGTCGCCATCTCGACCTTGTGCGTCTACCCGTTCACCCCGGTCGCCGACGGCGGCGCCGGCGAGGACACGGTGTGCGCGCCGCCCGGGGAGTACGCCAACTCGTGCATCGGGCGCGAGCGCGCCTTCGAGTACGCCGCCGCCGTCCACGGCACGCGAGGCCGGCTGATCCGCCTGGCCTACGCCATCGACATGCGCTACGGCGTGCTCCACGAGATCGCGAGCCGGGTGCGCGCGGGCGAGCCCGTCGACCTTGCCACCGGCCACCTGTCGCTGATCTGGCAGGGCGACGCC
>DASWHU010000241.1:0-2097 GCA_036398035.1 Alphaproteobacteria bacterium
CACCAGGAGCTCCTCCTTGCGGGTGCCGGACTTGCCGATGTCGATCGCCGGGAAGGTGCGCTTGTCGGCGAGCTTGCGGTCGAGCACGATCTCGGAGTTGCCGGTGCCCTTGAACTCCTCGAAGATCACCTCGTCCATGCGCGAGCCGGTGTCGATCAGGGCGGTGGCGATGATGGTCAGCGAGCCGCCCTGCTCGATGTTGCGCGCGGCGCCGAAGAAGCGCTTGGGGCGCTGCAGCGCGTTGGCGTCGACGCCGCCGGTCAGCACCTTGCCCGACGACGGCACCACGGTGTTGTAGGCGCGCGCGAGCCGGGTGATCGAATCGAGCAGGATGACCACGTCGCGCTGGTGCTCGGTCAGGCGCTTGGCCTTCTCGATCACCATCTCGGCGACCTGGACGTGGCGCGTGGCGGGCTCGTCGAAGGTCGAGCTGACCACCTCGCCCTTGACCGAGCGCTGCATGTCGGTGACCTCCTCGGGCCGCTCGTCGATCAGCAGCACGATCAGGTAGCACTCGGGGTGGTTGGCGGTGATCGAGTGGGCGATGTTCTGCAGCACCATGGTCTTGCCGGTGCGCGGCTGGGCGACGATCAGCGCCCGCTGCCCTTTGCCGATCGGGGCGACCAGGTCGATCACCCGCGCCGTCAGGTCCTTGATCGTCGGGTCCTCGACCTCGAGGCGCAGCCGCTCGTCCGGATACAGCGGAGTCAGGTTGTCGAAATTGATCTTGTGGCGCGCCTTCTCCGGCGGCTCGAAGTTGATGGTGTTGATGCGCAGCAGCGCGAAGTAGCGCTCGCCCTCCTTGGGCTGGCGGATCTCGCCCTCGATGGTGTCGCCGGTGCGCAGGCCGAAGCGGCGGATCTGGCTCGGCGAGACGTAGATGTCGTCGGGACCGGGCAGGTAGTTGGCTTCCGGCGCGCGCAGGAAGCCGAAGCCGTCCTGGAGGATCTCGAGGACGCCCTCGCCGAAGATCGCGATGTCGCTCTCGGCCAGCTGCTTGAGGATCGAGAACAGCAGGTCCTGCTTGCGCATCGTGCTGGCGTTCTCGACCCCGCACTCCTCGGCATAGTCGAGCAGCTCGGTGGGAGTCTTGAGCTTGAGTTCCTTGAGGTTCATGGAAACCGTCGTGTTGGGGAAAAGGGAAGGGATGGAAGGTTGCCCGCAACGCCGCGGGCCTTGCCACCGGCCCCGGGGCGGGCTGCGACCAGCCGGGGCGGCGGATCGCGAAGATGGGGCCGGTATGCGGAAGGACAGGAAGGCGCGACCCCGGCCGGGGCCGCCGACGCCACTCTAGCGATTAGATGGTGCGCGAGGCAAGCATATCCAAGCCCCCCCGCGCGAAAGCCTGCCGCCGCGCTCAGAACGGCTTGACCACGACCAGGATCACGATCGCGATCATCAGCACGGTCGGCACCTCGTTGGCGATACGGTAGAAGCGCGCCGGGCGCCGGTTGGCGTCGGCGGCGAAGTCGCGCCGCCAGCGCGCCATCAGGCCGTGCAGCGCGCTCATCGCCAGCACCAGGGCGAGCTTCGCGTGCAGCCAGCCGGAGGCGAGATCGACCGCTCCCGGCACCGCCAGCAGCGCCAGGCCGAACCCCCATGCGGCGACCATCGCCGGGTTGACGATCGCGCGCAGAAGCCGCCTCTCCATGACCTTGAAGGTCTCGGACTGCGCCGAGCCCGGCGCCGCGGCGCAGTGGTAGACGAACAGCCGCGGCAGATACAGCATGCCCGCCATCCAGGCGATCACCGCGATCACGTGCAGCGCCTTGAGCCACGGATAGGCCGCGGCGAGCAGCTCCGCCATCAGCGCCCTCCCTGCCGGCACGGGCAGCCTGCGAAGCCGGGTGGGCACAGCCGGCGGCCGAGATGCGAGCGCGGCCCGGCGCCCGCCTCGGCGCCGCCGGCCAGCGCGGCGAGCGCGGCGATGAACGCCGGCTGGGTGCCGAGCGCCGGCACCCGCACATAAGCGGGCACGCCGGCGGCCTCAGCGAGGCGGCGGTAGGTGATGTCGAGCTCGACCAGGGTCTCCGAGTGCTCAGACACGAACGCCACCGGCGCCACCACCAGCGGCCGCCGCTCGCGCCCGGCGCGCGC
>DASWHU010000242.1:0-4211 GCA_036398035.1 Alphaproteobacteria bacterium
CGCCTACGCCCAGCGCGACCCGCTGAACGAGTACAAGCGCGAGGCGTTCGAGCTGTTCGACGACATGCTCGCCCGGTTCCGCGAGATGGTGGTGATGACCTTGGCCCATGTCGAGATCCGCCTCGCCGAGCCGCCGCCGCCCGAGCTCACGCGCACGCCGGAGCCCGCGCTCGCCGCAGCCGGCGGCAATGGCAGCGCACCGGCGCCGCGGCGTCCCGAGCGCGCGCTCGCCGGCGCCGCCGCCGGGCGCGATCCGCGCCAGCCGCAAAGCTGGGGCAAGATCGGGCGCAACGAGCCGTGCCCGTGCGGCTCCGGCAGGAAGTACAAGCACTGCCACGGCCGGGTGTGATACCGGTGAGCTCTTGCGATGACTCGCCGTCTTTCGCCGTCTTTGCGAGCCCCCGACTTGATCGGGGGCGAAGCAATCCAGCACTCGGAACCCGCAAGCCTGGATCGCTTCGTCGGCTCCGCCTCCTCGCGATGACGACGGCGGCGCGTGTTTATTTAAGCTTGAATTGAAATGCCGTGCCCGGCGCGCGGGCTGGACGTCAGCCCAGGCCCTGGCGGCCCATGGCCATGAACTTGTCGCGCCGGCGCTGGCGCAGCTCGCCGCCGCCGAGGGCGCTTAAGCTGCGCAGGGCGCGCTCGACCTCGTCGCCGACCGCGGCCAGCACCGACTCGGGGCCGCGGTGGGCGCCGCCGACCGGCTCGGGCACGATCGCGTCGATCACGCCCAACTTGAGCAGGTCCTGGGCGGTCAGCCTGAGCGCCTCGGCCGCGTCCTGGGCGGCCTCGGCGGTGCGCCACAGGATCGAGGCGCAGCCCTCGGGCGAGATCACCGAGTAGATCGCGTTCTCGAGCATGGCGACATGGTTGGCGGCGGCGAGCGCGATGGCGCCGCCCGAGCCGCCCTCGCCGATGATGACGCTGATCAGCGGCGTGCGCAGCTCGAGGCAGGTCTCGATCGAGCGCGCGATCGCCTCGGCCTGGCCGCGCTCCTCGGCGCCGATGCCGGGATAGGCGCCCGGCGTGTCGACCAAGGTGATCACCGGCAGCGCGAAGCGCTCGGCGAGCCGGATCAGGCGGACCGCCTTGCGGTAGCCCTCGGGCCGCGCCATGCCGAAGTTGTGCTTGACCCGGCTTTCGGTGTCGTGGCCCTTCTCGTGGCCGATGACCACCGCCGCGTAGCCGCGCCAGCGCCCGAGCCCGCCGATCACCGCGGCGTCGTCGCCGAACGCGCGGTCGCCGGCGAGCGGCGTGAAGTCCTCGACCAGTTGCTCGACATAGTCGGTGAAACGGGGCCGGTCGGGGTGGCGCGCGACCAGGGTCTTCTGCCACGGGGTGAGCTTGGCGTAGGTCTGCTTGAGCAGCCGCTCGGCCTTCGACTGCAGGCGCGCGACCTCGTCGACGATGTTGAGCTCGCCGCTGTCGCTGAGGTGGCTCAGCTCCTTGATCTTGCCTTCGAGCTCGGCGATCGGCTTCTCGAAGTCGAGGAAGGTGTTCATGCCGCTAGTCTACCATTCGCGTCAATCCGGGTCAGCCGTCAGGCGGAGGCGGCGATCTGCGCGGCGGTGCGCACCAGGTTCTCGGCCTGCTTGATCGAGGCGATGTCGATCAGCCGGCCGTCGAGCGCGACCGCGCCCTTGCCCTCAGCGAGCGCCTGCTCCATCGCCGCGAGAATCCGCCGCGCCTTGGCCAGCTCGGCCGCGGACGGGCTGAAGGTCTGGTTGGCGAGCGCGATCTGGCTCGGGTGGATCGCCCACTTGCCGTCGCAGCCGAGCGCCGCGGCCCGATTCGCCTGGGCGACATACCCGTCCGCATCGCGGAAGTCGCCGAACGGGCCGTCGACCGGGCGCAGGCCGTTGGCGCGCGCCGCCACCACCAGGCGGGCGAGCGCGTAGTGCCACATGTCGCCCCAGTGGAAGGCGCGCGCGCCCGCCGGGTCGGCGTCGGTGAGCACGCCGTAGGCCGCATTGGCGCCGCCCACCGAGGTGGTGCGCGCCCGGGTCGAGGCGGCGTAGTCGGCGACCCCGAGATGGAGCGATTCGTTGCGCGGGCTCGCCGCCGCGATCGCCTCGACGTTGGCCATGCCGAGCGCCGATTCGACGATCATTTCGAAACCGATTCGCTTCGCCCGTCCCTTGGCGGCCTCGATCTGGGTGGCCAGCATGTCGAGGGCGTAGATGTCGGCGGCGGTGCCGGCCTTGGGGATCATAATCAGGTCGAGGCGCTCGCCCGCCTGCTCGAGCACATCGACCAGGTCGCGATACATGTACGCGGTGTCGAGGCCGTTGATCCGCACCGACAGCGTCTTCGCGCCCCAGTCGACCTCGTTGATCGCCGCGATCACGTTGCGCCGCGCCTGCGCCTTGTCGGCGGGCGCGACCGCGTCCTCGAGGTCGAGGAACACGATGTCGGCCGCCGACCGCGCCGCCTTCTCGAACAGCTCGGTGCGGCTGCCGGGGACCGCGAGCTCGCTGCGGTTGAGCCGCGCCGGCGCCTGGGCGACGACCGTGAAGCTCATCCCGGCACTCCGTCATTGGCCAACGGGTGGTGGGTCGCGACCAGCGCCTTGAGCCGCGCATCCAGCACGTGGGTGTAGATCTGGGTGGTCGAGATGTCGGCATGGCCGAGCATCGCCTGGACGGTGCGCAGGTCCGCGCCGTGGGCGAGCAGGTGGCTGGCGAAGGCGTGGCGGAGCACGTGCGGCGACACCCGATCGGGGTCGATGCCGGCGTCGAGTGCGAGCCGCTTGAGCGCTTGGGCAAGGCGGTGGCGGGTGAGGTGCCCGCCGGCGCCGCGCGAGGGAAACAGCCAGCGCGATTCGCGGCTGGCGCCGAGGAACGCCGGCCGCACGGTCAGATAGGCGGCGATTGCCTCGGCCGCGGGCTCGCCGAGCGGCACCATCCGCTCCTTCGACCCCTTGCCGCGCACGATCAGCACGTTGCGGTCGCCGCCGAGCGCGGCGAGCGGCAGGCCGACCAGCTCGGACACCCGGAGCCCGGCGGCATACAGCGTCTCGACCAGCGCCTGGAGCCTGAGCCCCTGCGCCCCGTGCGCACCGCGCGCGGCGGCGAGCAGGCGGTCGACCTCGTCCTCGCCGAGCACCTTCGGCAGCGGGCGGGCACGGCGCGGCGAATCGATCGTCGCGCTCGGGTCGTCGGCGCGCACGCCGTCGGCAACCAGGAAGCCGTAGAGCTGGCGCAGGCAGGACAGCCGACGCGCCACCGTCGGCGCCGACAGCCCGCGCGCGCCGAGCGCGCCCAGATAGGCGCGCAAGTCGTCCGCCGCCGCGTCGGTCAGGTCGCGCCCGCGCCTTTTCAGGAAGGCGGCGACGTCGGCGAGGTCGCGGCGATAGGCGGCGACCGTGTTGGTTGCCGCGCCGCGCTCGGCGACCAGCATCTCGACGAACGTCTCGACTGCCGCCGCCCCGCCCGGCGATCGGCTCATCGGCCGACCTCGATCAGGGCCTCGAGCGCGAGCGCGCGCGCATCGTCCTCGAGCCCGACCGCGCGCAGGCTGCGCACCACCGAGCCCAAGCTCAGCGCGCCGGCACCGATGGCCCCGCCGTCGCCGAGCGAAATCAGCGCATAGAGCACGGTCTCGCCGCGGCGCCCGGCCTGGGCCGCGTCGCGCATGCCGTAGCGGATGCCGAGGTTGGGCACCTCCTCGACCACGCGCGCCGGCGCCTCGGCGAACAGGTCCCAGACCTCGGGCCCCATGCGCACGCCGAGCGCATCCAACAGCATCAAAACCCGGTTGGCGGTCTCGGCGCGCACGCCGGGGTCGGGCCCCTCGGGCAGGCCCCGCCACCACTGGCCGGCCATCGCCGGCTCCCACTGCCGGCCCATGCCGATGCCGGCGGCGACGAGCACCGGCAGCGCCCCCTTCTGGGCGGCGAGCGCCTGGGGCTCGAGCGCGCCGACCTCGGCCAGCGCCAGGTACCAGGCCTGCGCGGTCTCGGCGCGGCCGGCCGCGACCAGGGCGCGCACCGCCGCGGGCGCGAACCAGGCGACGCCGCGGTCCGGGGAGATGGTCAGCAGGCTGACCCCGGCGGCGCGCGCCAGCACCCCGAACCCGGGCCCCTCGCCGCCCGCCGCCCACAGCGCATCGAGCAGCGCCGCGCGCCGGTCGGGGGGCTGCTGGGCGCGGCTCGCCTGGAACAACAGCGCCCGGCCGAGCGGCCCCGGCATGTCCGCCTGCGAGCCCGC
>DASWHU010000243.1:0-3631 GCA_036398035.1 Alphaproteobacteria bacterium
CTCCCAGCGCTCGACCATCTGCGGGCGGACCTCCAGCTTTTCGTCGAGCGCGAACAGGGTGTCGTAGACCATGTAGCCGTGGTTGCGGGTGATGTAGGCGGTGGTCCAGATCGGGTCGATGTTCTTGAGGTCGGCGTGGGGGACCACCTTGAGCACGCTGTCGGCCGCCGCCGCGCCACAGCCCGCCGCGGCCGCCGCCGCCAGCACCAGCCCGCCGCGCAGGACACGCAATAGCCACCTCATGACCGATCCCTCCCTGCCGCCGGTGCCTCAGGTCGCGCCTCGAATAGACACGATCCGGGACGCGAATTCCAGGCGGCTCCGACGCCGGATTCACGCGGAGGCGCGGAGACGCGGGAATCTCGCCGATCATCTCGGCAGCTATTTTCTTGGCACCCGTCAACGTCCCGCCCTCAGCGCTCCGCGGCTCCGCGTGCCCAACCTTTGTCGCCTCCGGTTGGAATGGCGCCGCCGATCGGCTATCACAGGCCGCCCGCGCCGCCACCTCACGCCCGCGCCCGATGCCCGTCCTGCTGCTGATCGCCTTCGTCGACCTGGTCGGTTTCGGCATCGTGATTCCGCTGCTGCCGTTCTATGCCGAGCGGTTCGGCGCCTCGCCGGCCGAGGTGACGTTGCTGATGGCGGCCTACTCGCTGGCCCAGTTCGCGACCGCGCCGGTGCTGGGCGCGTTGAGCGACCGCTACGGCCGGCGGCGGGTGATCGTGGTGAGCCTCGCCGGCGCCGCAGCCAGCTACGTGCTGCTTGGCCTGGCCGGCTCGCTCGCCGCGCTGTTCGCCGCGCGCGCGCTCGCCGGCGCCATGGCCGGCAACATCGCCGCGGTCCAGGCCGCGATCGCCGACCTCACGGCGCCAGAGGACCGCGCCCGCGGCATGGGCCGGTTCGGCGCCGCGTTTGGGCTCGGCTTCATCGTCGGCCCGTTCGTGGGCGGCGTGCTGGCCGGGGTCGGCGCCGGCGCCGACGGGTCGCCCAACTTCGCCTTGCCGCCGCTGGCGGCGGCGGCGGCGAGCACGCTGGCGCTGGTGCTGGCGGTCCTGGTCCTGCCCGAGACGCGCCAGGCGCGCGCGCCGGCGCCCGCGGCTGGCACGCGTGCCGGCGTGCTCGCACTGTGGCTCGGGCCGCTGGCGGGGGCTGTCGAGCGCGCCGATTTGCGCGTGCTGGTGGCGGTGCTGTTCCTGGTGGTGTTCGCCTTCGCCGGGCTCGAGTCGACCTTCGCGCTGTGGGCCGAGCGGGCGCTCGCCTGGGGCCCGCGCGAGGTCGGCATCCTGTTCGCCGGCGCCGGCGCCATCGCCGCCGTGATCCAGGGCGGGGCGATCGGGCCGCTCGCCCGGCGCCTCGGCGAGGAGCGGCTGATGCTGCTCGGCATTGCCACGCTCGCCTGCGGCTTCGCCGCGCTGGCGGTGAGCGCCACCGTGCCGGCGGCGGCGCTGGCGATGGCGCTGCTCGCCGCGGGCTTCGCGCTCGCCAACCCGACCCTGCACAGCCTGGTCTCGCGCCGCGCCGCGCCCGGACGCACCGGCGCCAGCCTCGGCGTCGCCCAGGCCGCAAGCAGCCTGGCGCGCATCCTCGGCCCGGCCGCGGCCGGGGTGCTGTTCACCGCCGCCGGCCGCGCCGCGCCCTACGTCGCCGGTGCGGCGATCCTGGTGGTGGTCGGCGCGGGCCTGTGGCGGCGTGCCCGCCGGCGCGCCGCCGACCTCGCCTGAGCGCATCCGGCGCTGTGCCACAGTCGGCGAAGCGGGCGAGGTTCGAGTCCGCGCCCGAGGGCAGGCGGCGCGGGCGCTGCTCGATCCAGGCGATCACGTCGCGGTCGACGACCTCGGCCTGGAGGTCGCGCAGCAGCATGTGCCAGCCGTCGGGATAGACCGCGACCGTGCGCCGGCCGTCGAGCATGCACAGCATGCGCCGGGTCGGGGCCTCGGGGATGACCTCGTCGCGGGCGCCGTAGAGCACCAACAGCGGCGTCTCGATGGCGGGAGCGGCCGCCAGCGCGCTGTCCATCAGGTCGACCACGCCCCACAGCGAATCGATCCGGGTGTTCTTGATCACCAGCGGGTCCGCGCTCAGCGCGCGCAGCATCTCCTGGTTGTCGGAGGGCGTGATGTCGAGGCCCTCGCCGGTCACCGTCGCCCACGGCACGGTGTGCGCGGCGAGCCACAGCGCGGCCCGGTAGAAAGCGTTCATGGTCTGTCGCCCCCACACCGCGGGCGCCACCAGCACCGCGCCCTCGGCCTCGGGCACCAGGCCACGGGCGAGCGCGCTCATCACCACGCCGCCGCCCATGCTCTCGCCGACCAGGTAGAGGGGCGTGCCCGGATGGCGGGCGCCGACCACGCGCGCGGCCTCGGCGAGGTCGCCGACCAGCGCGTCTACCCCCGGCCACAGCCCGGGCGCGGGGCCGGCGCCGAAGCCGCGCTGGTCGTAGGCGTAGACCGCGATCCCCGCCTCCGCCCACACCGCCGCCGGCATGGCGAAGCCGTGGCCGTAGTCGTTGAAGCCGTGGACGCCGAGCACCACCGCGCGCGCGTCGCCCTCGGGCAGCCAGGAGCGGAGCGGCAGGCGGGCGCCGTCGGCGGCGATGATCGCGTCGGCCTCGATGCGCGGCGCGTCCAGCCGCGGCCCGACCTCCTGGCTGCGCGGCGCGCACGCCGCGAGCGCCAGCGCGAGGCCCGCGAGCGCGGCGACCGGGGCATAGGGCGTGCGGAGGTTTCGGTTTCGGGTTCGCATCGGTCCGGTCATGGGCGTAGGCTGGGCAATTCCGACCGCCGATGAGCTTTCTCGACCGCATCAGTGAATGCAACCGCCACGACCCGGCGGGCTATGTGCCGTTCACGGTCGATGGCGTGCGGCTCGGCCAGGTGCGCCGCGACCGGCTCACGGACCTCGCGGGCTTCCCCGGGCTGATCGCCGACCAGGCGGGCGGCGTGCGCCTGGCCGAGGGCGTGCGCGGGCGCGCGGCGCGCAGCGCGCTGATGGAGCGCGTCGGGCGGGCGCTCGCCGCGCGCGGGCTTTGCGAGCGCTGGCGCGACGAGCCCTATCCGGTCGGGCCGCGCTTCGGCGAGGTGTGGTTCGAGATCGAGCGCGCGCTCGCCGAGGTGTTCGGGGTGTGCGCCTACGGCGTCCACCTCAACGGCTATGTCGCGGGCGACGGCGCGCCCGCGATCTGGATCCCGCGGCGCGCGCTCGACCGGCCGACCTATCCGGGCGAGCTCGACAACACGGTCGCGGGCGGCCAGCCGGCCAACCTGTCGGTGGCCGACAACCTGGTCAAGGAGGCATGGGAGGAGGCCTCGATCGGCCCCGGGCTGATCGCCCGTGCGCGCCCCGTGGGCACGTTGAGCTACCGCCTCGACGGCCGCTTCGGCCTCAAGCGCGAGCTGATCTTCGCCTACGACCTGGAGCTCCCGCCCGACTTCACGCCGGAGAACCGCGACGGCGAGGTCGAGGACTTCCGGCTGTGGCCCGCGGACCGCGTCATGCAGGCCGTCGCGGAGAGCCGCGACTTCAAGTTCAACTGCGCGCTCGTCCTGATCGACTTCTTCGTCCGCCACGGCCTGATCGGCCCCGACCACCCCGACTACGTCGCCATCTGCGCCGGCCTCAGGCAATGAGCGAG
>DASWHU010000244.1:0-9704 GCA_036398035.1 Alphaproteobacteria bacterium
CGAGACCATGGCCTCCGCGCCCGCCGGCGAGGACGGCTTTATGCATCCCTACCGGCTGATCGGCGCGGTCAACGCCGCGCTCGATGCGGAGGCGGTGGTGGCGGTCGACGGCGGCGACATCCTGAGCTTCGCGCGCATCGCGCTCAGGGACTGCCGCTACCTGGACCCCGGGCCGCTCGGCTGCCTCGGGGTGGGCGTGCCGTTCGCGGTCGCCGCGGCACTCGCCTGCCCCGGGCGCAAGGTGGTGGCGCTCACCGGCGACGGCGCGTTCGGCTTCAACGCGCTCGAGCTCGACACCGCCGCGCGCCACGGCGCGCGCGCGGTGTTCATCGTCGCCAACAACGGCGCCTGGAACATCGAGGCCTACGACCAGAAGGTGAACTGGGGCGGGCGGCTCAGCGGCTCGCTGCTCCGGCGCTCGGACTATGCCGGTCTCGCGCGCGCGCTCGGCCTCCACGCCGAGCGCATCGAGGACCCGGACGCGCTTCCGGCTGCGCTCGCGCGCGCGTTCGCCGACGCGCCTGCGCTCCTCGATGTCCAGGTGACCCGCGACGCGGTCTCGCCCGACGGCCGCTCCGGCCTCGCCGCGGTGCCCGACCTGCAGCCGCTCGCCACCTGGGACGCCGCCGAGCGCGCCCGCCGCGGCTCGTAGCCCCGGTTCTGGACTGGCGGCGCCGGTTGGCTTATGGACTGATGGAATACGGAATACGTAAGAAAGCGCCATGCGCGCCCTCGCCGACCCGCGCGGTGCGGCCTGAGCCGGGAGCGATCGACCATGACCACCGCCGGCGATGCCATCCGCGTGCTGATCGCCAAGGTCGGGCTCGACGGCCACGACCGCGGGGTCAAGGTCGTCGCGCGGACCTTGCGCGACGCCGGCATGGACGTGATCTACACCGGCCTGCACCGCTCGCCCGAGGAGGTGGTCGCCGCGGCGGTGCAGGAGGACGTCGACGTGCTCGGCATCAGCCTGCTCTCGGGCGCGCACATGACCATCTTCCCGCGCGTGGTCGAGCTTTTGCGCGCGGCGCAGGCCGACGACATCATCCTGGTCGGCGGCGGGGTGATGCCGGACGAGGACGTGGACGCGCTCAAGCGGCTCGGGGTCGCCGAGGTGCTGCTCCAGGACACCCCGCCCGAGGCGGTCGTCGCCGCCATCCGCCGCCTGGTCGCCGAGCGCGGCCCGCGCTGAGCGCCGCCGCGGCCATGGAAGACTGGTCGTTCCCGCCGGCCTACGACGAGGCGTACCTGCCGACGCGCGACAGCCGGTACTGGTTCCCCGCGCGCGAGACCATGGATGCCGGCGCGCGCGAGGCCGCCATCATCGTCCGCCTGCGCCAGGTGATGGCCTATGCGCGCGACCGCAGCCCGTTCTACCGCCGCAAGTGG
This sequence comes from Alphaproteobacteria bacterium, assembly GCA_036398035.1. Taxonomy (GTDB): domain Bacteria; phylum Pseudomonadota; class Alphaproteobacteria; order UBA7887; family UBA7887; genus DASWHU01. The sequence goes on from DASWHU010000244.1 coordinate 1,390, forward strand.
GACGAGGCCGGCATCCACCCCGACCACATCACCTCGCTCGAGGCCTTCGAGCGCGTGCCGGTGGTGACCAAGGCGGAGCTCCGCGCGTCGCAGGCGGCGCACCCCCCCTTCGGCGACTACCTGTGCGTAGGGATGAGCGAGGTCCACCACATCCACGGCACCTCGGGCACCACCGGCCGGCCGACCGCGTTCGGCATCAGCCGCGCCGACTGGCGCGCCATCGCCAATGCGCATGCGCGGGTGCTGTGGGGCATGGGCGTGCGCCCGGGCGACCGGGTGTTCATCGCCGCCATCTTCAGCCTCTATCTCGGCTCGTGGGGGGCGATGCTCGGCGCCGAGCGGCTCGGCTGCCAGACCTTCCCGTTCGGCGCCGGCGCCGGCGGCATGACCGCGCGCGCCGCCTCGTGGCTCGCGGCGATGAAGGCGGAGGCGTTCTACGGCACGCCCTCATATGCGTTGCACCTGGCCGAGGTCGCGCGCGAGGAAGGCCTCGATGCGCGCGACTTCGGGCTCAAGGTGATGTTCTTCTCGGGCGAGCCCGGGGCCTCGATCCCGGGCATCCGCAGGCGCATCGAGGACGCCTACGGCGCTCGGGTGTTCGACTGCGGCACCATGGCCGAGATGACCCCGTTCATGTCCGCCGCCGGCACCGCCGAGGGCGGCCCGGGCATGGTGCTGTGGCAGGACATGGTCTATCACGAGCTGTGCGACCCCGCGACCTTCCGCCGCGTCGCCTACGGCGCGCAGGGGACGCCGGTCTACACCCATCTCGAGCGCACCTCGCAGCCGATGATCCGGCTCCTGTCGGGCGATGTCAGCCGCTGGCAGGCGCCGCCGGCGCCGTGCGGGCGCAGCTATCCCACCTTCCCCGACGGCGTGTTCGGGCGCATCGACGACATGTTCCAGGTGCGCGGCGAGAACATCTATCCGTCCGAGATCGACACGGCGCTGAACGGGCTCGACGGCTACGGCGGCGAGCACCGCATCGTGATCAGCCGCGCCGGCGCCATGGACGAGCTCCTGGTCCGGGTCGAGGTCGCGCCCGAGGTGGCGGCGGCAAGCGCCCAGCCGGCCTTCGCCGGACGCTGCGCGGCGGCGCTTCAGAAGCTCCTCGGCGTGCGCGCGGCGGTCGAGGCGGTCGCCCCCGGCACCTTCCCGCGCACCGACTTCAAGGCGCGGCGCGTGATCGACGACCGCGACCTGTTCCGCGAGCTGAACGCGCGCCTCGAGCGGCAGGATGCGAGCCATGGCGCGGGCTGAGGCGAAGGCCGTGCCTGAGGGCGACCTGGTGGCGCGGGTGCTGGCCGGGGAGACGCGCGCGCTCGCGCGCATGATCACCTACGCCGAGACCGGCGACGAGGCCGCGCGACCGCTGCTCGCCGAGGTCTACCGCCACGGCGGGCGGGCGCATCTCGTCGGCATCACCGGCGTCCCGGGGTCGGGCAAGTCGACGCTGGTGCGCGCGCTGGCGCAAGCCTTGCGGGCGGACAAGCGCACCGTCGGCGTGGTCGCGGTCGACCCGTCGAGCCCGTTCTCGGGCGGCGCCATCCTCGGCGACCGCATCCGCATGGCCGAGCTCGCCGGCGACGACGGCATCTTCATCCGCAGCATGGCCTCGCGCGGCGTGCTCGGCGGGCTGGCGCATGCCACGCTCGATGCGGTCGACGTGCTCGATGCCGGCGGCTTCGACGTGGTCATGATCGAGACCGTCGGCGTCGGCCAGGACGAGGTCGACATCGTACGCGTCGCCGACACCACCGTGGTGGTCTCGGCGCCCGGCCTCGGCGACGACATCCAGGCGATCAAGGCCGGCGTGCTCGAGATCGCCGACATCCACGCGGTCAGCAAGTGCGACCGCGCCGATGCCAACCGGACCGTGACCGACCTCAAGCACATGCTGACCCTCGGGCTGAAGCCGGGCGCCGGCTGGCGGGTGCCGGTGCTCAGGACCAGCGCCCACAGCGGCGACGGCGTCGCCGAGCTGCTGGCGAAGATCGACGGCCACCGCGCTTACCTGGTGGAGCACGGCGAGCTCGAGGCGCGCCGGCGCCGCAGCGCCGAGGCGCGGGTGGTGAAGATTGCCGAGGAAATCGTTCGCCGGCGATATGCCCGCCACGGCGACGGCGGCGCCACCCGCTCGCTGGTCGAGCGCGTGTCGGCGCGCGAGCTCGATCCGCACGGCGCGGCGCTGCAGCTGCTCGACGCCCTCAACCGGGGAGGACCATGATGACCAGGATGAGCACCATCTTCGACGGCGCCGCGCTCGAGGCGCTCGAGCAGGCCGAGCGCGAGTGGGAGGCGGGCGAGGTCAAGGACTTCGTCGACCGCCAGCCCGAATCGAGGCCCGCGTTCCGCACCGCCTCGGGACTGCCGCTGAAGCGCGCCTACACCGCGCTCGACGTCGCCGACATCCCGTTGGACGATATCGGCCTGCCCGGCCGCTACCCGTTTACCCGCGGGCCGTATCCGACCATGTATCGCGGCCGCACCTGGACCATGCGCCAGATCGCCGGCTTCGGCACCGGAGCCGACACCAATGCGCGCTTCCGCTACCTGCTCGCCCAGGGCCAGACCGGGCTGTCGGTCGACTTCGACATGCCGACCCTGATGGGCTACGACTCGGACCATCCGATGGCGCACGGCGAGGTCGGCCGCGAGGGCGTCGCGGTCGACACCATCGACGACCTCGAGGCGCTGTTCGACGGCATCGATCTGCGCCGCATCTCGGTGTCGATGACCATCAACCCGAGCGCCTGGATCCTGTACGCGATGTACATCGCGCTCGCGCGCCGGCGCGGCTACGACCTCGACGAGCTGTCGGGCACCATCCAGGCCGACATCCTGAAAGAGTACATCGCTCAGAAGGAATGGATCTTCCCGATCCGCCCGAGCGTGCGCCTGGTGCGCGACTGCATCGTGTTCGGCGCGCGCAACATGCGCCGCTACAACCCGATCAACATTTCGGGCTACCACATCTCCGAGGCCGGGGCGACCGCGGTCCAGGAGGCCGCGTTCACCATGGCCAACGCCATCGCCTATGTCGAGGAGGTGGTGAAGTCCGGCCTCGATGTCGACGAGTTCGCGCCCAGGCTTGCGTTCTACTTCGTCGCCCAGTCCGACCTGTTCGAGGAGGTGGCGAAGTTCCGCGCCGTGCGCCGCGTCTACGCCAAGATCATGCGCGAGCGCTTCGGCGCGCGCAAGCCCGAGTCGATGCGGCTGCGCTGCCACGCGCAGACCGCGGCGGCGACGCTGACCAAGCCGCAGCACCAGGTCAATATCGTGCGCACCGCCTATCAGGCGCTCGCCGCCGTGCTGGGCGGGTGCCAGAGCCTGCACACCAACGGCATGGACGAGGCGTTCACCATTCCCACCGAGGAGGCGATGCGCATCGCGCTCAGGACCCAGCAGGTGATCGCCGAGGAAAGCAACGTCGCCGCGGTGGTCGACCCGCTCGGCGGCTCGTACCTGGTCGAGAGCCTGACCAGCGCGATCGAGCGCGAAGTGTTCCGCATCCTCGAGCAGATCGACCGCATGGGCGGCACCATCAAGGCGATCGAGGACGGCTGGTTCCAGCGCGAGATCGCCGATTCGGCCTACGACTTCGCGCTCGCCAAGGCGAACGGCGAGCGCACCGTGATCGGGGTCAACAAGTTCGTCGACGCGGACGAGACGCCCGACATCGACACCCACGCTTACGACGCCGACACCGAGCGCCGCCAGATCGCGTCGCTCACGCGCGCGCGTGCCGAGCGCGACAACGCCGAGGTCGCGCGGCTGATGGACGAGCTGCGCGCGGTCGCCCGCGACACGGCCGAGAACATCATGCCGGCGACCATCGCGCTGGTCGACGCGCGCGCCAGCATGGGCGAGATCGTCGACGCCTTGAAGGAGCTGTGGGGCTCGTACCGCGAGACGCCGATGATCTGAGCCGGGCTCGCGGGGCCTAGGCGGCGGTGAGCGCTCCGGGCTGCGCGCCGGACGCGGCGGCGGTCAACATGTCGGCGAGATCCGACAGGTACATGGTGCCGGCGACGGTGCGCTGGACCAGCACGTTGCGCCGGTCCCGGTCGTCGCGCCGGCGCTGGACCAGCTCGAGCCGGCACAGCCGGTCGAGCGCCCGGGTCACCGCCGGCTTGGCGATGTTGAGCCGGCGGGCGAGGCCGCGCACCGTGTGCGGCGGCGGCGCCGTATAGACGGTGACCAGAATCGCCATCTGGCGCATCGAAAGGTCCGGGCGGTCGGCGCGGACCAGATCGACGATTGCCGTCCGCCACAGGCGCAGGGCGTCGTCGGATGTGAGCGTATTGGGCATGGGCCGTGCGCTGTCCTGGGCTCGCTACCGTTGCAGATTCGTAACGTCAGCCCGCGAAACGCTCGGCAACCAGCGCGTACAGGGCACGAAGGGCCACTGCCTCTCCCCCCTTCGGTCTGCCAGGTCGCGATGCGCGGTTCCAGGCCATGATGTCAAAATGGGCCCACGACTCGGTTTTTTCCAAGAACTCGCGCAAAAAAAGCGCGGCGGTGATGGCGCCGGCGAACGGCGCGTCGGAGATGTTGCAGATGTCGGCGACCTCGCTGTCGAGGTCCTTGCGGTAGCCGCGCCACAGCGGCAGCCGCCACAGCGGGTCGGATTCGCCGGTCGCGTGGCGGGCGAGGTCGGCGGCGAGCGCGTCGTCGTCGGTGAACAGCGCCGGCACGTCGGGCCCGAGCGCGACGCGCGCCGCACCGGTGAGAGTCGCCAGGTCGATCAGCAGCCGCGGCGCCTCGCGGTCGGCCTCGGCCAGCGCGTCGCACAGCACCAGCCGGCCCTCGGCGTCGGTGTTGCCGATCTCGACGTTGCGCCCGGCGCGGGTCGCCAGCACGTCGCCCGGCCGGAAGGCGCTGCCCGAGACGCTGTTCTCGACCGCCGGGATCAGCACGCGCAGGCGCACGGCGAGGTTCGCATCCATGATCGCATCGGCGAGCGCGAGCGCGTGCGCGGCCCCGCCCATGTCCTTCTTCATCAGGCGCATGCCGTCGGCGGTCTTGAGGTCGAGCCCGCCCGAATCGAAGCACACGCCCTTGCCGACCAGGGTCAGCCTGGGCGCGCCGGCATCGCCCCAGGCGAGGTCGATCAGCCGCGGCGCGCGCGCGCTCGCCCGGCCGACCGCGTGGATCATCGGGTAGCCGGCGTCGAGCAGCGCCTCGCCCTCGATCACCGTGATCGCGGCGCCCCGCGCGCCGGCGACCTCGCGCGCCGCCGCCGCGAGCTCGGCCGGGCCCATGTCGTTGGCCGGCGTGTTCACCAGGTCGCGCACCAGAGCGTGCGCCCGGGCAAGCCGGCGGGCGCGGGCGAGATCGGCGCCTTTGGGCGCGGCCAGGCGCGGAGTCTCGGCGCCGTCAGCGGGCTTCCTGTAGCGCTCGAACCGGTAGCCGCCGATCAGCCAGCCGAGCGCCGCCGCGGTCGCCAGGCGGGCGTCGAGGTCGAACCCCGCCGGCGCGTCCAGGCGGTAGCTCCCCGGGGGCAGGGCCGCGGGCAGGCCGGCGAAGCTCCACAGGTCGGGCCGGTCCTCGACCACCGCGACCACCCGTTCCAGTCCCCCGTCGGCGCCCGGGACCAGCGCCTGCGTCCCCGCCTTGGCCTTGACCGCGCACGCGTCCAGCCAGTTCCGAACCGGCGCCGGCGCCGCCCCGCGCCAGCCGGCGAACGCGGCCTCGGTCACCGCCGTGATCGGGACCGCGCCCGCGACTTGCTCCTCGACGATCGCCTCGACCATGCCGCTTCTCCGTGCCTCGGTTGGATTTCGGGTCGCGGCGACAGTACATTAGTCACGGTCGCCATGAAGCGGCGCGACCGCCACGGCAAGGGGTGTGACATGCGCATTGCGACCCTGGTTTGCGTGCTGGCGCTGGCCGTCGCCGCGCCCGATCCGGCGCTGGCCTATATCGGGCCGGGTGCCGGCATCACCATGCTCGGCGCCCTGTGGGGCGTGCTGGCGGCGATCGTGCTGGCGCTGGCCGCGGTCCTGGCCTGGCCGATCCGGGCGGCGGTGCGGTCGCGGCGGCGCAAGGCGCGGGCCGAGGCGCCGGTGCCCGATGCCGGGGCGGCGCCGCCTGCCGAGGCCGGCACCGACCGTTAAGGTGGCCGCGCCGGCCGGGTGCCGCCGTCCTGCCCGGCCCGGGCGGGCGCGCGCGGGCTGAGCGTGCCGGCGAGCACCCTCGCAACCGCGCTGGTCGCCGCGCTCGCGGGCGCAACCAGCGGCGCGATCGGGGTGGTCGTCTACTGGCGGTTGTCGAACCAGGAGCGCATCAGGGACATGAAGCGCGAGGCCCGGGCGCGGCGCAGCCGGCTCGGCGCGGACGATATCTTGCCCGGCGAGGCGGTGCGGCTCGCGCTCGCCAACCTGCGCCAGGCGCTGGTCATGCTCGGCCGGGTCGCGCCGCCGGCGCTCGCCGGCGGGGCGGTGATGGTGCCGGCGATCCTGTGGCTGGACGCGCGCGCCGCCGCCCTGCCCGCGGCCGAGACCTGGTACGGCGGCTGGGAGCTGCCGTTCATCGCCGGCGCGCTCGCCGCGGCGCTCGCGGTCAAGCTCGCGTTCAAGGTGGAATAGCCGGCGCCGGCCGATGTCGCGGGCGATCTTCCTCGGCGGGCTGTGCGCGCTGTCGTTCCTGGTCGGCGCCGCCGCGGTGACCTTCGAGGCGTTCCCCTATCGCCAGTTCCGCGAGGCGCGGTTCGCGCTCGACGCGCTGGTCGAGGCGATGGGCGGCGGCCTGCCGGCGGTGTTCCACGGCTACGACCTCGCCTATGACAAGCCGACCGCGTTCGGGTCCCGGCGTGCCGAGGCCGGACCGGTGCTGATCGCGGGCGGCCCTTACGAGCTTACCAGCCGCTGCCCCGGGCAAGGCTGCCTCGCCTGGATCACCGACCGGCGCGGCGAGGTCGCCTATAGCTGGCCGCTCGATCTCGAGGCCGCGTGGGGCGAGTTCGAGACGGTCGCCGCGGTCGGCCCGCTCGACCGCATGTATCCGGTCGGCCTGCACCTGTTCGACAACGGCGACCTTCTGGTCTCGTTCCAGAGCCTGGGCACGTTCCCGTGGGCGGTCGGGATGGCCAAGGTCGACGCCACGGGGCGGCTGTTGTGGAAGCGCGAGAACCTCGGCCACCACTGGTTCTCGATCGACGAGGCCGGGCGCATCTACGTGCCGGCGATGCGTGTCGTGCCGAGCCCGATCCCGCTCGCCGCGGGCGGCATCGAGATCGTGTGCGAGCTCGACTACATCTACGAGGACCTGATCCAGGTGCTCGACCGCGACGGCAACCTGGTCAAGGAGTTCCCGCTGCTGAACGTGCTGATGGACTCGGGCTGGCCCGGCCTGCTCCATTACTCGGAGGACCTCAGCTACCAGAGCTGCGACCCGACCCACCTCAACGACGTGCAGGTGCTGCCGGCGGCGCTCGCGGCCGAGTACCCGGGGCTCGCGGCCGGCGACCTGCTGATCTCGATGCGCACCAACAACGCGCTGGCGGTGCTCGACGGCGACTCGGGCCGGGTCAAATGGCTGCTTGCCGGGCGGACGGTGGCGCAGCACGGCCCGCGCTTCATCGGCGGCAACAAGATCATCGTGTTCGCCAACAAGAACGGCGCCGGCGCCGACAACTACAGCCGCCTGGTCGAGATCGACCTCGGCGACGGCGCGATGCGCACCCTGTTCCCGACCGAGGCGACCGCGGACTCGATCCGGTTCCACGCCCTGGTCGCCGGCCACCTCGACGTCAACCCCGACCGCCGCCACGTGCTGGTCTCGCTCACCGGCCAGGGCCGCGTGCTCGAGCTCGACCTCGCCACCGGCCAGGTGGTGTGGGAGTACGTCAACACCCACCGGGTGCCGGGCGAGACGCGGCCGATCCGGATGAGCGCGCTCGCGGCCTATTACGTTGAGTCGCCGGCGTTCCTGGCACCTGCGCACGCCCGCTGAGCGGCCGTTGCGCGCGCCGGCGGGACATGCGCCAGGCGCCCGCGGCGGCGCGCGGCGTCACCCGATCAGCTTGAGGTTGTCGGCCGCCAATCGGCCGCCGCGATCGGCGACCAGCTCGAATTCTATCCTCTGGCCCTCGCTCAGGCCCTGCAGGCCCGCGCGCTGGACCGCCGAGATGTGAACGAACGCGTCCTTCGTTCCCTCGTCGGGCTTAATGAAGCCGAACCCCTTGGTGGAATTGAACCACTTGACCGTCCCGATCGGCATGCCTTGCTCCCCGCCTGCGGTCCCGGCCCGCGGCGGCCGTCCGCAGGATTGCCAAATCACATCCGGCATGCCCGACGTGACCATTGCCGCCG
>DASWHU010000245.1:0-5978 GCA_036398035.1 Alphaproteobacteria bacterium
CCGCTGGTCAGGCACGCCACCTTGGCCGGGCCGCCGGGGGTGTGGCCGGTCAGCGCCAGCGCGAACGACATGAACAGCTCGCCGGTGCCGACCCGCTCGAGAAACGCGCCGAACATCACGAACAGCACGACATAGGTCGCCGACACGCCGAGCGGGATGCCGAACACGCCTTCGGTGGTCATGTACAGCTGGTCGACCAGGTCGGCGAGCGGGAAGCCCTCATGGGCGAGCCCGAACGGCAGCCACGGCCCGAGCATGGCGTAGCCGAGGAACAGGGCGGCGGTCACCGGCAGCGCCCAGCCGATCACCCGCCGCGACGCCTCGAGCACGAGTGCGACCAGGGCGACGCCGAGCCACAGGTCCCAGTCGGTCAGCTCGTCCACGTACGGGAAGCGGGTGACCATGTACTGGTAGTTGACCAGGATGTGGCCGATGCCGGCGAGGCCGGCCGCGAGCGGCGCGCCGTCGAGCAGCAGCCGCCAGGCGGTCCCTTGGCGCGCCGGGAACAGCAGGAAGATCAGGACGAAGGCGAAGCCGAGATGGAGGCCGCGGAAGATCAGCGCCTCGGGCGGCCCGACCAGCGCCACGCCGAGGTGAAAGACCGCCATCGCCACCGCGATCGCGGTGGCCAGCCGATGCACCGTGAGCCACCCCATCGCCGGACGCGGCGGCGACGCGGCTAGTTCAGCAGCCCCTGGTCGCGCCAGAAGCGCTCGGCGCCGGGGTGGAACGGCACGCCCACCGGGGTGGCGAGGTCTGCGGGCGTCACCCCGTCCATCGCCTTGACGATCGCCGCCAGGTCGGCGCGGCGCGCGACCAGCGCCTCGAGCAGGCCGTAGACCACGTCGTCTGGCACGTCGGCGCGGGCGATCAGATGGGTGAACGTGCCGAAGGTGGTCACCTCCTCGGTCTGCTCGGGGTAGGTGTTCGCCGGGATGGTACGCGGGACGTATTGGGGATTGTGGGCCTTCAGCGCCTCGAGCTTGTCGGCGGGGATGCTGAGCACGCGGATCGGCCGGCCCGCGGCGGTGTCCATGACCGCGCCGGCCGGGATCGTGGTGATCACGGTGAAGGCGTCGATGTGCCCGTCCTTGATCAGCGACACCGCATCCGTGTAGCCGACGTGGTTGACGCTGCTGAGATCGTCGTAGCCGAGGCCGTAGACGTCGAGCACGTGACGCGAGGCCTGCTCGCCGGTGTGGCCGCGCGGGCCGACCGCGATCGCCCGCCCCCTCATGTCGGCGACCGTCTGGATGCCGCTGTCGGCGGCGACCACGAACTGGAACACTTGCGGATAGAGCGTCGCCAGGTGGCGGATGTTGGCCGCCGCCCCGTCGAACGGCGGCCTGCCGGCGATCGCGTCGACCGCCGCGGTGACGTTCGACAGCGCGAACTGGGCCTTGCCGGCCTCGACCGCCATGACGTTGGTGATGCCGCCGCCGGGCATGACCCTGAGGCGCGAGTCGGCGAGCGTGTCGCGCGCCAGGTTGCTGATCGCGCCGCCGAGCGGATACCACGAGCCACCCTGCGGCCCGGTCATGAACCGATAGTCGGCGGCCTGCGCGCCGGCCGCGCCGGCGGCGAGCGCGAGCGACACCGCCAGCGCCGTGAGCCGCGCCCGGGCGGGGCGGCCGGCAGCCGGCGCGTTGTGTGCTGTCATGACATCCCTCCCGTCATCCTGCCCCGCCGGCACGCAGGCTAGCGCAGCCGCCGCGCCGGCGCCAACGGCAATCCCGCCGCGGCGCGACCGCACTTCAGGCCGGCAGAACAGCCGAGACCCGGAACTGAAACAGACAAAGGCGAGGCGGCGCCGTCATCCGGGTAAACTATCTAAAAATGATCGGACTTTACCTTTTGATCGTTTTGGACTGTCAACTTGTCGTGAGCCGAATTGAACGGGGAAAACCGAATCTCGCCATTGAAATCCCTAAGGGGTCGCCCATCTTCATTGGCGCAGGGAAGACACAAGGAGGAGGTCACGGCCAACCGCTGGATTACGGAGGTTGCCATGATCCGCACTATAATGATCGCGCTGATTTCGGCGACTGTGGTCTTGGCCGGCGTCGACAGCGCAATAGCCCAGGCGATGGGCCCCTGCTTGCCGCACGCGGAAGCGGTGGCGAAGCTCGGCACCGAGTATGGCGAACGCCAGGTCGGCATCGGGCTCGGCTCGCGGGGCAGCTCGGTCGCCGAGCTGTACGTCGCCGAGAGCGGCACCTGGACGATCCTGATCACGCGCACCAACGGACTGAGCTGCATCGCCGCCAGCGGCGACAACTGGTCGTCAAGCCCGCTGCTGGTCGACGACGCTACCTGACCTGCGCGCGCCTCACGCGTGCGCTCGCGCGTCCGTTGCGGCCAGCATGCGGATGTTGGCGGCGTCGGCATTGCCTCCGGACAAGATGACGGCGACCTTGCGCGCGCGCATGCGCGCGTGCTCGCTGAGCAGCGCCGCCAGCGGCGCCGCGCCCGCGGGCTCGGCCAGGTTGTGGGTGGCGCGCAGCAATGCGCGCTGGGCGTCGAGGATGTCGTCGTCCGAGACCGTGACCACGCGCGCGGCGCCGCGGTTGATGAACTCGACCGCCTCCGCCACCGGCACCCGCGTCGCCACGCCGTCGGCGAAGGTGTCGGCGCGGTCGGTCGACACCGGCCGCCCGGCTGCGAACGACAGCGCGTAAGCCGGCGCGCCCTCGGCCTGCACGCCGATCACCTCGGTGGTGAGCCCGAGCGCGTCGCGCGCCGCGATCACCCCGCAGATCCCTGAGCCGAGGCCTATCGGCACGTAGACCGCATCGAGCGGCCCGGCGCCCTCGAACAGCTCGAGCGCGTAGCTCGCCACACCCATGACCAAGAGCCGGTCGAAGGACGGCACCATGTGCAGGCCCTCGGCCTCGGCGAGCGCCTGCGCGTGCTCCAGCGCCTGCTGGAAGTCGGCGCCGCGGACCACCAGTGCCGCGCCCTGCGCCGCCATGGCGTCGTTCTTCTCGGGGTTGTTGCCTTCGGGCACCACGATCACGCAGCGCAGGCCGTGGCGGGCGGCGGCGAGCGCGATCGACTGGCCGTGATTGCCGCGGGTCGCCGCGACCACGCCCGGGCAGTCGGGCGCGCGCGCGCGCAGCTCGCCGACATAGACGATGCCGCCGCGCACCTTGAACGCCGCGATCGGGGTGTGGTTCTCGTGCTTGACCCAGACCTCGCAGCCGGCAAGGCGGGCGAGCAGCGGCCAGGCATATTGGGGGGTCGGCGGCATCACGCGATAGACCGCGCGCGCGGCCTCGCGCATCTCGTCGAGCGTGAGCTTCATCACGTCCTCCCGTCGCCGCCTAGCCTCGCCGGGCGCACGCCGCCCGACAACAGAAAGATGCACGCCGGCGCCGCCTTGGCATAGCATGGCCGGAGCGGGAGGCGGCGATGGCGTTCGAGAGCTTCGAGGCGAGACGCATTGCGGCGAGCGGCTGCGAGGTCAACCTGGTCGTCGGCGGCTCGGGCCCGCCGCTGCTGCTGCTGCACGGCTACCCCCAGACCCATTTCATGTGGCACAAGGTGGCTCCTCGCCTCGCCGAGCACTACACGGTGGTGGCGAGCGACCTGCGCGGCTACGGCGACAGCGGCCGTCCCGCCGACGGCGACAACCATGCCGGCCATTGCAAGCGCGCCAGCGCCCAGGACCAGGTCGAGACGATGGCGGCGCTCGGCTTCGAGCAGTTCATGGTCGCCGGCCACGACCGTGGCGCCCGCGTCGCGCACCGCATGGCGCTCGACCACCCCGAGCGGGTGGCGAAGCTCTCCGTGCTCGACATCGTCCCCACCCGGCGCGTGTTCGCGGACGTGAGCCAGGCGCTCGCGACCGCCTATTACCACTGGTTCTTCCTGATCCAGCCGGCGCCGTTCCCCGAGACCCTGATCGGCAACGACCCCGAGTATTACCTGCGCTGGGTGATGGGGCGCTGGGGCACGGCCGCGGGCGCGATCACCGACGAGGCGTTCGCCGAGTACCTGCGCTGCTTCGCCCGGCCCGAAACCATCCACGCCTCGTGCGAGGACTACCGGGCGGCGGCGAGCATCGACCTCGACCACGACGCCGCCGACGGCGAGCGCAGGATCGCCTGCCCGGTTCAGGCGCTGTGGGGCGCCCGCGCCGTGATGCACCGGATGTACGACGTGGTCGCGGTGTGGCGCGAGTACGCCGGCGACGTGCGGGGCCAGGCGGTCGATTGCGGCCACTTCCTGCCCGAGGAGGCCCCGGAGGAGACCTGGCGGGCGCTGCACGCCTTCTTCTCGTCCTGAGCGGCTGGTGCGGCGCTCCCTTGCGTGAGCGGTCGCGATGCCGGTATCACTGGAGGCGGGGCGCCTGGAGTTGAGACCATGAGCGATGAGCGGCCGGACACCGGGCACGAGCCCGCGGGCGGCGAGGACACGGAGCAGGGCGCCAAGCCCGCGCCCAGGCGCGGATCGTTCTCGCGCCTGCGCAACTACTTCCTGACCGGCATCATCGTCACCGCGCCGATCGCGATCACGCTGTGGATCCTGTTCGGGATCATCAAGATGATCGACAACGCGGTGGTGCCGCTGCTGCCGCCGGTCTACAACCCGCAAACCTATCTCGATCGCTATTTCGGCATCACCGCCGACATCCCGGGAATCGGCCTGGTGGTGATGCTGTTCGCGCTGACCCTGATCGGCTTCCTCGCCGCCGGCTTCTTCGGCCGCATGGTGGTGCGCACCGGCGAGAGCCTGGTCAACCGCATGCCGGTGGTGCGCAGCGTCTACGGCGCGCTCAAGCAGATCTTCGAGACCGTGCTCGAGGCGCGATCGCGCTCGTTCCGCGAGGTGGTGCTGGTCGAGTACCCGCGCCGCGGCATCTGGGCGCTCGGCTTCATCACCAGCACCACCGAGGGCGAAGTCCAGCACGTCACCGCCGAGAAGGTGGTCAACGTGTTCCTGCCGACCACGCCCAACCCGACCTCGGGATTTCTCCTGTTCGTGCCGCGCAAGGACCTGGTGGTGCTGCAGATGACCGTCGAGGAGGGTATCAAGATGGTCGTCTCGGGCGGCATCATCACCCCGCCCGACCGGCGCCCGCAGCGGTTGCAGGAGCGCCCGCTGGTCTCGTCCCAGGGCGCGCTGGCGCGCGAGGGCGAGGACGACGAGTGGCGCGCGCGCGCGCTCAGCCCGAGCGCAGAAAGGTGACCGCGAGGTCGCGCTCGAACAGGTAAAGCAGCACCTTGAGGCTCTGGCCGCGGGCCGTCTCGAGCCCCGGGTCCCTGGCGACGATCAGGCGGGCGTCGTCGCGCGCCGCGCCGAGCAGGCCGGCGTGCGCGCCGAGGTCGGCGAGGCGGAACTCGGGCACCCCGCTCTGGCGCGTGCCCAGCAGCTCGCCGGCGCCGCGCAGGCGCAAGTCCTCCTCGGCGATGACGAAGCCGTCGTCGGTCTGGCGCAGGATGTCGAGCCGCGCGCGCGCGGTCTCGCCCAGCGGCGGCGCGTACAGCAGCAGGCAGCTCGATGCGCGCGTGCCGCGTCCGACCCGCCCGCGCAGCTGGTGCAGCTGGGCGAGCCCGAAGCGCTCGGCGTGCTCGACCACCATCACCGTCGCCGCGGCCACATCGACACCGACCTCGATCACCGTGGTCGCGACCAGCACCGTAATGTCGCCGGCGGCGAAAGCGGCCATCATCGAATCGCGCTCGGCCGGCTTCATGCGCCCGTGAACCAGGCCGACGCGCGCGCCGAAGCGTTCCGCGAGCGCGCCGAAGCGTTCCTCGGCGGCGGCGAGGTCGAGCGCCTCGGACTCCTCGACCAGCGGGCATACCCAGTAGACCCGGTCGCCCTGGTCGAGGGCGCGGCGCACCGCCGCCACCACCTCCGCGAGGCGCGACAGCGGCAACGCCGCGGTGGTCACCGGCTGGCGGCCGGGCGGCTTCTCGGTCAGGCGCGATACGTCCATGTCGCCATAGGCGGTCAGCATCAGGGTGCGCGGG
>DASWHU010000246.1:0-4629 GCA_036398035.1 Alphaproteobacteria bacterium
CGCGGTCCGAGCCACATGCCGATGGTGCCGAGATCGTCGTCGAGCGTCTCGGGCGCGTGCAGCGTCCGCTGCCAGCGGCTGGAGGTCTCGACGTGCTCTGCGAGGGTCATGGGTTACACCCAAACAAGACAAGTCTAGCACCCGCGCGCCCGCGCCGATACGCCGTCACCGCCGTCACTCCGCCGCCACCGCGCGCGCGGCGCCGGCCGCGGCGTGCGCCGTGACGTGCCGGATGATCGCCGCCGCGGCGTCGCGCCCGTCGCGGATCGCCCACACCACCAGCGAGGCGCCGCGCACGATGTCGCCGGCGGCGAACACCCCGTACTGGTTGGTCATCATGGTCCGGAAGTCGCACTTGACGGTGCCCCAGCGGGTGACCTCGAGCCCGGGCTCGTCGAACAGCCGCGGCAGGTCCTCGGGGTCGAAGCCGAGCGCCTTGATCACCAGATCCGCTTCCAGCGTGTAGTGCGCGCCCTCGATCGGGATCGGCTTCTGGCGCCCGGTCGGATCGGGCGGGCCGAGGCGCATCTGCACCACGCGCACGCCGTCGACCGCGCCCTCGCCGATGAACGCCTCGGGCTGGGACAGCCACACGAACTCGACCCCTTCCTCCTCGGCGTGCTGCACCTCGCGCTGCGAGCCGGGCATGTTGGCGCGGTCGCGCCGGTATAGGCACTTGACCGACTTCGCGCCCTGGCGCACCGCGGTGCGCACGCAGTCCATCGCGGTGTCGCCGCCGCCGACCACCACCACGTTCTTGCCGGCGGCATCGAGCGCGCCGGAGTCGAACGCGGGCACCTCGTCGCCGAGGCCCTTGCGGTTGCTCGCGATCAGGTAGTCGAGCGCCGGCACGATGTTGTCGAGGCCGACCCCCGGGCACATGATGTCGCGCCCCTTGTAGACGCCGCTCGCGACCAGCACCGCATCGTGGCGCTCGCGCAGCTCGGCGAAGCTCGCGTCGCGGCCGATCTCGAACTCGAGCTCGAAGTCGATGCCGCCCGCCGCCAGCATCTCGTGGCGGCGCGCGACCAGGTGCTTCTCGAGCTTGAAGCTGGGGATGCCGTAGACCAGCAGGCCGCCGACCCGGTCGTAGCGGTCGTAGACCGTGACCTGAAGGCCCTTGCGGCGGAGCTGCTCGGCGGCGGCGAGACCGGCCGGGCCGGCGCCGATGACGCCCACCGAATGGTCGAGCTCGCGCACCGGCTTGGGCGGCCTGACCCAGCCCCGCTCCCAGGCGGTGTCGGTGATGTAGCGCTCGACCGCGCCGATGGTGACGGTGCCGTGGCCGGCCTGCTCGATCACGCAGTTGCCCTCGCACAGCCGGTCCTGCGGGCAGATGCGCCCGCACACCTCGGGCATGTTGTTGGTCGCCGAGGACACCTCGTAGGCCTCCTCGAGCCGCCCCTGCGCGCACAGCAGCAGCCAGTCGGGGATGTTGTTGTGCAGCGGGCAGTGGATCTGGCAGAACGGCACCCCGCACTGCGAGCAGCGCGAGGACTGCTCGGCCGCCTTGTCGCGCGCATAGTCCTGATAGATCTCGTCGAAGTCGTGACGCCGGACGGCGGCGTCGCGCTTGTCGGGCATCTCCTTGCCCACCGAGATGAACTTCTGCATGCGTGCCATGCGCTTCCACCGAGTTGCGGCGCGCGACCCCCGCTGTGCGAGACGGGCCGCGGCCGTCCGTCCGCGTGCGGGGCCGGTCGCCACCGGAGTCCGGGTGGCCAGGGCCGTCCCCGCACGGCCGAGATCAGATGATAAGGGCGACCGCGGCCGAAGGCCAGCGATTTTCCGATCTTATGACAATATAGCTGTCGTATAATTTCACGCGGCCTGCCGCCAAGTGGCAGAATCGAGCGAAATCTCAGCAGCGGGCAGGACAATTAGTCTCAATTCGGGACTATCTTCCCGCTTCCGCACCTGCGCCCGCCCGGATATGCCAGGGCCAACCGATTCGGTTGGCACGGGGACGGCGGCGTGATCACCCTGCACCTGTTGGTCGTCGCCCTGGTCCAGGGCATCACCGAGTTCCTGCCGATCAGCTCGTCGGCGCATCTGGTCCTGATCCCGATCGCCACCGGCTGGCCCGACCAGGGCATCGCGATCGACATCGCCGCCCATGTCGGCAGCCTGGGCGCGGTGTTCGTCTACTTCCGGCGCGACATCGCCGCGCTGGCGGCGGCAGCGCTCGCGGTGCTGGGCGGGCGGGTGCATCCGGCCGGCCGGCTGCTCGCCTGGCTGATCGTCAGCACCATCCCGGCGCTGGTCGCCGGCTTCGCCCTGGCGGACGCCGCGGGCACGGCGTTCCGCGACATTGCCGTGATCGCCTGGACGATGACGCTCGGCGCGGTCCTGTTGTATCTCGCCGACCGCTACGGCGGGGTCGCGCGCCCGCTCGACGACATGCGCGCGCGCGATGCGCTGTGGATCGGGCTCGCCCAGGTGCTCGCCCTGGTCCCGGGCACCAGCCGCGCCGGCATCACCATGACCATGGCGCGCGTTCTCGGCATCACCCGCGCCGACGCCGCCCGGTTCTCGATGCTGCTGTCGATCCCGGTGATCGCGGGCGCCGGCACCATGGACGGGCTGGCGCTGGTTGCCCGCGGCGACGCGCCGCTGATCGGCGATGCACTGATTGCCGCCGCGCTGTCGTTCGTAGCCGCCTTGGCCGCGATCGCCGTGCTGATGCGCTGGCTCGAGCGATCGAGCTTCACGCCGCTGGTGGTCTACCGGCTGGCGCTCGGGCTGGTGCTGCTGGCGATCGTGTATCTGTAGCGCGACCGCCGGCTCACGCCTCGCGGCCCGGCCGCGCCCCGCCGCCGCGCCGGTACCGGGCCAGGTACTCGGGCACCACGTCCTCGACCGCGGCCGGCGTGATGGCGAGATCGGCGAAGGTGGCGACGCCGGCCTCGGGGTCGGTATGGACCACGGTGTCGGCGGCGAGCTGCGCCACCTGGTCGCGGGTCAGCGGCGGCTTGGGCAGGAACTCGAGAAACCAGGCCTTGAGGCGCATCAGCGCGCTCGGCACCGGCACCAGCAGCCGGCGGCGGCCGGTCTGCTCGACGACATAGGCGATCAGCTCGCGAAACGTATAGATGCGCGGGCCGCCGAGCTCGAAGGTGCGCCCGGCGGTCCGGTCATCGTCGAGGATGCGCATGATCGCGTCGGCGACGTCACCGACATAGACCGGCTGGAAGCGGGTATGGCCGCCGTCGATCAGCGGCAGCACCGGCGACATGCGGGCCAGCGCCGCCAGGCGGTTGAAGAAGTCGTCCTCGGGCCCGAAGACCACGCTCGGACGGACGATGGTCGCGCCCTCGAACGCCGCCCGCACGGCCGCCTCGCCGGCTGCCTTGCTGCGCCCATAGGCGCTGGGCGCGGCGCGGTCGGCGCCGATCGCCGAGACGTGCACCAGCCGGCGCACGCCGTGGGCCTGGGCCGCCTTGGCGACCCTCTCGGCGCCCTGGGCGTGAACCGCGGCGAAGCGCTGGGCGCCGCGCTCGACCAGGATGCCGACCAGGTTGACCGCCGCGTCCGAGCCTTCGACCGCGGCCGCCACCGCGTTGGCGTCGGCGAGGTCGACCCGGATCGGCATGATCTGGCCGACGTCGCCCATCGGGCGCAGGAAGCCCGCCAGCTCCGGCCGGCGCACCGCCACCAGCACCCGCGCGCCCGCCTCGGCCAGCCGCTTGACCACATAGCGGCCGAGAAAACCCGAGCCCCCGAACACGGTTGCCTGCGCCACCGCCATGCCGCTGGATCCCGCTTCCTCGCCCGTCCCTTCCCTTGTCCCCGGGTGTGCGGGAAGCGGGCCTGCGATACCAATTGTCGACAAGATCGCGCCGTTTCATTGCCGCAGCGCCTGAGCGCCGCGCGGGCGTCGGCGACGCCGCGCCCGTGCCCTCGCATGAAACGGCTCGATGTTGTCGACCGGCAACATTCTCGCCCATCGGGACGCCCCGGCGCCAGCACAAAGTGCGTTGACACGGGCCGCCGCACGGGGATAGTCACAACCCCCGCAACCGCCGGCCCGGGCCGGGTTTTCCCCCGGCGGGGCGGCCCCTTTAGCCCAGGTGGCGGAATTGGCAGACGCGCTGGCTTCAGGTGCCAGTGACCGCAAGGTCGTGGAAGTTCGAGTCTTCTCCTGGGCACCACACCGGCGCGCGCGCGCCAGCGGCCCGTGCCCGGGAGCGGGCGCCGGCGCGCGGCGGCGATGACCGTCCATCTCCACCGCTACGACCTGCCCGCCGAGGTCGAGCTCGGCGCCACGATCGCGGTCGACACCGAGACCGCGGGCCTCAGCCTGGTCCGCGACCGGCTGTGCGCGGTGCAGCTGTCGGCGGGCGACGGCGACGCGCATGTGGTCCATTTCCCCACCCCCGACTACGACGCGGCCAACCTGAAGCGGGTGCTCGCGGATTCGTCGGCGACCAAGCTGTTCCATTTCGCCCGTTTCGACCTGGCGGTGCTCAGCCGCGCGCTCGGCGTGGTCTCTGCCCCGGTCTACTGCACCAAGGTCGCCTCGCGGCTGGTGCGCACCTACAGCGACCGCCACGGGCTCAAGGACCTGTGCCAGGAGCTGTTGGGCATCGAGCTGTCGAAGCAGCAGCAGAGCTCGGACTGGGCGGCGCC
>DASWHU010000247.1:0-1952 GCA_036398035.1 Alphaproteobacteria bacterium
GCGGAGCGTGCCCGCGATCAGCGCCGTCTCCAGGCGCGTGCGCAAAAGGATGTGCGCGGGATAGGTGACCTCGTCGGCATCGACCCGGATCAAGCCGCGCTCGACCCGGGTATACAGGCGGAAGATGTTGTCGGCGCTCCACGCCGGCCCGTCGCCGGCGAAGGCGGCGCACATGCGCGGTGCGGCGAAGGCGAGGAAGGCGCGGCCGCGGCAGGCCTGCATCTCGATCAACAGCGATTGGCTCTCGTGCACGGCGATGCCGAGCGCCTCGCCGACCGGCTGGTGGCGCCAGGCGGCGGGCAGGTTGCGCTGGTAGAGCGCGTGGCCGGTCTCATGCAGGACCGCCATCAGCGCGGTGGCGAAGTCGGCCTCGTCGTAGCGCGTGGTCACGCGCAGGTCCTCAGGCGTGCCGCCGGAGAACGGATGGTCGCTCTCGTCGAGCCGGCCGCTGTCGAACGGGAAGCCGACCCGGGCCATCAGCTCGCGCGCGAGGCGGCGCTGGCGCGCAATCGGGAACGGTCCGGAGGGCCGCAGCACCGGCGGCTCGCGCGCTTGCGCCGCAATCACCCGGTCGATGAAGCCGGGCAGGAACGCCGCCAGCTCGTCGAACAACGGCGCGTATTGGGCCGCGCGCAGGCCGGGGCTGAACTGGTCGAGCAGCGCGTCGTAGGGCGCGCAGCCGAGCGCCGCGCCCTTGGCGGCGGCGGTCTCGCGCTTCAGCCGCACGACCTCGGCCAGCGCCGGCGCGAGCGCGGCGAAGTCGTTGGCCGGGCGCGCCCGCCGCCACGCCATCTCGCAGGCGAGCTCGGCCCGCGTCGCCGCCTCGTAGAGGTCCGCCGGCACCGCGGTGGCGTGGCGCCAGGTGCGGCGCATGTGGCCGAGATTGGCGCGCTGCCAGGAATCGAGGTCGCCGGCCGCCGCCTCCGCCTGGTCGAGCAGGTCTGCGAGCGCGGGCTCGGCCAGCATCCGGTGGCGGACCAGGCCGAGCTCGGTGATCTCGGCCGCGCGCGCCTCGGCCCCGCCCGCGGGCATCATCACCCGCCGGTCCCAGGCCAGCAGCCCGAGCGCGTCGCCGAGCAGCGCGAGGCGCCGGAAGCGCGCCTCGAGCGCCGGGTAGGCGGCGATGTCAGGCCGCGCGTCCACCGGCGCTGCCGACCGCTTGCGCGCGCCACAGCATCACCGCCAAGGTCGCGAACAGGACCACGCCGACCGCCTGGTGCACGGTGCCGGCGGCCACCTGAAGCGCCAGCGAGCCGCCAGCGAAGGCCGGCACCACCAGCGCGCCGACCGCGATCTGGAGCGCGAGCGTCGCCAACGCCATGTTGGCGGCACGCACCAGCGGCCCGCGCGCGCCGCCGTCGAGGCGCCGCGCGACCCGCCACAGGGCGAACACCGCCGCCGCCGTGCCGAGCGCGAGCAGGCGGTGGCCGAAATTGGTCCGCACCAGCGCATCGCCGAGGTCGGGAACCAGCGCGCCGTCGCACAGCGGCCAGGAGGCGCAGGCGAGCGTCGCCCCGGACTTCGCCACCATCGCCCCGCCGGCGACGGTGATCAGGGTGAGCAGCAGCGCGGCATTGGCGAAGTGCCTGACATCGGCCACCGGCGAGGCGCCGACGGCGCCGCGCGCAGCCATGTGGGCACGCAGCACCAGCGCCAGCAGCAGCAACGCCGCGGTCAGGTGAACCGCCACCGACCACGGGCTGTTGCGGTCGAGCACGGTGAAGCCGCCGAGCACCGCCTGCGCCGCCAGCACCGCCAGCGCCCAGGCCATGGTCGCCATCAGGTCCGTGCGCTCGCGGCGCAGCCGCCAAGCCAGCGCGACCAGCACCACGACCAGCGGCGTGACCACCGCGGCGGCATTGAGCCGGTGGGTCCACTCGGCCATCACCTGGCCGAAGCTGTAATCGACGCCGGGAATCGCGGCGAGCTTGGCCGGGGTCGGCAGCCACAGG
>DASWHU010000248.1:0-1508 GCA_036398035.1 Alphaproteobacteria bacterium
TGATGTTCATGATGCTGATGCCGCCGACCAGCAGCGACACGCTGGCGATCGCGCCGACCAGGAGCGTGAAGGTGCGCGTCGCCTCCTGGTAGGCCTGCATCTCGGCGGTCGGGTCGTAGACTGCGAAGTCGTCGTCGGCATCGGCGCGCAGGCGATGGCGCTGGCGCAGCAGCGCGCGGATGTCCGCTTGCGCCGTCGCCATGGCGTCGACGCTGGCGAGCTTGACCATGATGTAGTCGACCGCGTCGCGGTCGACCGCGCTGCCAAGCTGGAGGCGGAGCTTGGCCGCCGAGATCGGCACGAACACGGCGTCGTCCTGGTCGCGGCCGCTGCCGGTCGGTCCCTTCTTCGCCAGCACGCCGGCCACGGTGAAGGGGACGTTGGCGATGCGGACGGTGCGCCCAAGGGGGTCGGCGCCCCCGAACAGTGCTTCGGCCACCGTGTCGCCGATCAGTGCCACCTTGGCCCCGGAGGCCACGTCTTGGACGGTGAACATGCGCCCCGCGCCGATGCCCCAGTCGCGGGCGAGGAAGTAGTCCGGCTCGGTGCCGAACACGGAGGTGCTCCAGTTGCGATTGCCTTGGACGATCTGCGCCTTGCCGCGCACGGCGGGCGCCGCGACCTCGACCGCGGCGACCTCGGCGCGGATCGCGCGCGCGTCCGACTCGGTCAGGTTGCGGCGACTGCCGCTTTCCAGGCGCACGCCGCCCTGGCGCGCCGCGCCCGGCGAGACCGTGAGCAGGTTCGTCCCCAGGCTCCTGATCTGCTCGGCGACCTGGACGTGGGCGCCGCGGCCGACGCTGACCATGGTGACCACGGCGGCGACGCCGATGATGATGCCGAGCATGGTGAGCGCGCTGCGCAGCGTGTTGACCCGAAGCGCGCGGAGCGCGATGCGCACACTCTCGAAGTCGGTCACGGCATTACCTCCGCGCTTACGGCGAGGCGCTCTCGCGCCGCATCGAGCGGCACCGGCACGCGCTCGTCGCTGATCACGCGGCCGTCGCGCAGGGTGACGATGCGCCCGGCGTGGCGCGCCACCTGCGGCTCGTGGGTCACCAGCACGACGGTCCTCCCGGCCTGGTGCAGCGAGTCAAGGAGCGCCAGGATGTCGAGCCCGGTGCGCGAATCCAGCGAGCCGGTCGGCTCGTCGGCGAGCACCAGGGACGGGTCGTTGACGATCGCGCGGGCCACGGCCACGCGCTGCTGCTCGCCCCCGGAAAGCTGGTGCGGCCAGTGCCGGCGCCGCGGCCCGAGCGCCACCGCCTCGAGCGCGGCCTCAGCGCGGCGGCGGCGCTCGGCGCGCCTGACGCCGGCATAGACCAGCGGCAGCTCTACGTTTTCCGCCGCCGTGGCGCGGGCGAGCAAGTTGAACGACTGGAACACGAAGCCGACCTTGCGGTTGCGGACGGCGGCGCGCTCGTCGCCGCCGAGCCGGCCCACGTCGCGGCCCTCGAACCAGTAGCCGCCTGAGCTCGGCCGGTCGAGAAGCCCGAGCAGGTGCATCA
>DASWHU010000249.1:0-1611 GCA_036398035.1 Alphaproteobacteria bacterium
TGATGCCGATGCCGCCGAGCCACTGCAGCAGCGAGCGCCAGAACAGCAGCCCGGGCGGCGCCGCGTCGAGGCCGACGATCACCGTCGAGCCGGTGGTGGTGAGCCCCGACATGGCCTCGAAATAGGCGTCGGTGAATGACAGACCAAGGGTCGAGAACGCGAACGGCAGCGCAGCGAAGGCGGTGAGCACGACCCAGCTCAAGGTGGTCAGCACGAAGGTCTGGCGGATGTCGACCCGGAAGCGCGGCACGCGAAAGGCGAGCACCAGGCTCACCCCGGCGAACAAGGTGACCGCCGACGACAGCAGGAACACCTGCCAGTCGGGGTTGCCGGCGGCGAGGTCGGCGATCGCCGGCAGCACCATGGCCACCGCCAGGATCACCAGCAGCAGGCCGATCACGAACAGGACGGGACGAAAATCATTCACCGCAGACGCCGCGGTCGAGGGAACCGGGAAGTGTCGGATTGGCGTTGTCAGGCTTGACCCGATATTACCACGAATTGGCGGCCTGGAGGGATGGGCCGCGCCTGGCCGGCGAGCGGACGCGCACAAAGCGAGGGCGCCGGGCAATCACGTGCCCGGCGCCCGCATCGTCGTCGGGGGCGGCTCAGCCGTTCGGCTGCGGGACCGGCCCTTCGGGCGCGGCGCGATCGTCGCCGGCCGGCGGCCGACGGCGGCGCTCGTCCATGAACTGGTCGAACTCCATCTTGTCCTTGGCGTGGCGCAGGCGCTCGAGGAACTGCTCGAACTCGCCCTGCTCGTCCTCGAGGCGGCGCAGCGTCTCCTCGCGGTACTCGTCGAAGGCGCGATTGCCTGTCGAGGGCGCGCGCCCTCGGCCGCCGCGCCAGCGCTCGCGGTCCCGGCGCCGATGGTCGCCATCGGCGTAGTGCCAGCGGCCGGGGGCGCCGTGTTTCCAACATCCCATGCGTCGGCTCCATATCAGATACGCCAGGATCAGCAGGCCGAGGGGCCAGAAGATGATGAAACCGAGGATCATCACGGCGATCCAGGCCGGCTTGCCGTAATCGTCCAGTCGCTCGACGAGTCCCATCAGACCCTCGCGTGAATGTTAATAACATTCACATAGCTAGCCATTGCCGACCCGCCTGTCAAGAGGCGTGGCCGGGGTCTATGCCGAGGCCCCGGAGATAGATCAGGACGCCGGCCTCGAGCAGGTCCTCGGGCGGCATCGGCACCTTGCGCCGGGCCGCGTCGCCGCGCGCGAACAGCGAGGCGATGCCGTGCGACAGCGCCCAGATGTGCAGGCTCATCATCAGCGCCGGCGGCCGGCTGTCCTTGGGCAAGGTCGCGATCAGCGTCTCCGCGGCGCGGCGCACCACCGCGAACGCCGCGTCGCCGGCGCGCGACAGCTCGGGGCTCGCGTCCGGCGGCAGCCCGGCCTCGAACATCGCCGCGTAGTAGGCCGGCTCGGCGCGGGCGAAGGTGAGATAGGCCCGGCCCATGTTCTTGAACGCGGTGTAGGGGTCGGGCTCGGCATCGTTCCAGGCGCGCAGCAGCGCGTCGGCGAAGCGCTCGAAGCCGCGCCGTGCGACCTCGGCCATCAGCGCCTCGCGGTCGCGGAAGTGCCGGTAGGGCGCCGCCGGGCTGAC
>DASWHU010000250.1:0-7290 GCA_036398035.1 Alphaproteobacteria bacterium
AGCTCGCCCCGCCGCCGAACAAGAGCCGGCCGTCGCCGGTCAGCCGGTAGTAGTCGAGCACGGCGCGGTCGTCGCAGACCGCGACTCGGTTCGGGATCAGCGCCCGCGCCCGCGCCTCGCCCAACGGTTCGGTGGCACATACATAGCTCGCTACCGGCATCACGCGGGCAGCAAGCGCCGGTACCAGACGGCCGAGATGGGCGTTGCCCGCCAGCACCAGCGACTTCGCCCGCACCGTCCCGCGCGCCGTCCAGACCTGCGGCTGGTCGGCGAATGCGACGCGGATTGCCGGCGAGTCTTCGTAAAGCCGCGCGCCCTGCCCTTGCGCGGCGTCGGCGAGGCCGGCGAGATAGGCGAGCGGGTCGAGATGGCGCGAGGTCGCTTCGATAAGGCCGCCGTGATAGCGCTCGCTCGCGACCTCGCGCCGGACATCGCCGCGGTCGAGCAGCCGGTAGCCGTCGAAGCCGTAGGCGCGCCGCGCCGTCTCCGCCCAGGCGGCTTGCGCGGCCAGGCTGGCCCGCCTGGTCGCCGCGACCAGATTGCCCGCGCCGAGGTCGCAGGCAATACGCAGGCGCGCGATTCGATCGACGATCGCGCCGAGGCCGTCGATGGTCATGTCCCACAGCCGGCGCGCCTCGGCGGGCGCGAACTGGCGCGCGATCGGCGCCATGCCGGGCGAGTACCCGATCAGGGCCTGGCCGCCGTTGCGGCCGGAGGCGCCCCAGCCGAGCCGGCGCGCCTCGATGAGCGCGACGCCGACGCCGCGCCGGGCGAGCTCGAGCGCGCACGAGACCCCGGCGAGCCCACCGCCGACGATGCAGACCTCGGCATCGAGCCGGCCGTCGAGCGGCGCCCGGGCCGCGACCGCGCCGAGGCGGGCGGCGTAGTAGCTGTCGAGCTGTGCCGGGGCGACGTCCATGGCGGCAAGCTAGCCGCTCGGGCGCCGACAGCGCTATTGGCATCGCGCACGGCCCCGATCATGATGGCCGTATGCCCGATTCCCGCGACCCGACTGGCGCCGCGACGGTTGAGTTCGACCCCGCGCGGCCGGCGAGCTTCCCGTTCTGGACCCGCGACGTGCTGCGCTGGGGCGACACCGACGCGCTCGGCCATATCAACAATGTCGAGTTCGCGCGCTTCTTCGAGTCGGGGCGCATCGCCTATCTGAGCGCGGCCGGGGTGCGCGGCATCGACGCCGACGACTTCCTGCTCGCCCATCTGGCGATCGACTTTCACGCCCAGATGCACTACCCGGGCGAGGTGCGGACGGGCACGCGGGTGATCCGGATCGGGCGCAGCTCGGTCCGCTTCGCCCAGGCGCTGTTCCAGGACGACCTCTGCACCGCGTCCGGGGTGGCGGTCGCGGTCATGGCCGGGCGCGACACCGGGCAAGCGAAGCCGGTGCCCGAGGACATGCGCGCGCGGCTGCTCGATCCGGGAGCCTGACCGGCCGGTCGAGCGCCCGGCGACACAACCGATGGCAGGCGAAGCAGTCCTCGCCACCCAGCCCTGGCAGATGTGGGCGGTGTTCGTGCTGATCGCGCTCGCGGTCGCCGCCTTGGTCGCCGAGCGGGTGGCGATCGAGATCACCGCCGCGCTGGTGCTGGCGGCGCTGCTGATGCTGTTCCAGCTCGCGCCGCTGGTCGAGGAAAGCGGCGCCGACCGGCTCGATTCATCACGGCTGCTGAGCGGCTTCGCCAATCCGGGGCTGATCACCGTGGTTGCGCTGCTGGTGATCGGCCAGGCGTTGATCCAGACCGGCGCGCTCGAAGGCGTCGCCAACCTGCTCTACCGCGTCAGCCGCGGCCGGCTGATGCGCGCCATGGCGCTGAGCCTGGTGCCGGTCGCCGCACTGTCGAGCGTGCTCAACAACACGCCGGTGGTGGTGATCTTCATCCCGATCATGAGCGCGCTCGCCGAGCGCCTGCGCATCTCGACCAGCCGGGTGCTGATGCCGCTCAGCTTCGCCGCGATCCTGGGCGGCATGACCACCTTGATCGGCTCGTCGACCAACCTGCTTGTCGCGGGCACCATCCGCGACCTCGGCCAGCCCGCGATCGGCTTTTTCGACTTCGCCGTGCCGGGGCTGGTGCTGGCCGGAGTCGGCCTCGCCTACCTCTTGTTCGTGGCGCCGTGGCTGATGCCGGACCGCGCCTCGCTGGCCGGGCGCCTGGTCGGGGCGGGGCGCCAGTTCATCGCCCAGGTCGAGGTCCAGGCGGGATCGCCGCTGATCGGCGAGCGCCCGATCGCGGGCATGTTCCGCAAGCTGCCCGACATCACCGTGCGCACCGTCCAGCGCGGCGAGCACGCCTTCCTGCCGCCGTTCGACGACGTCACCTTGCAGGCGGGCGACGTGATCGTCGCCGCCGCCACCCGCAAGGCGCTGACCGGCGCGCTGGCCAAGCACGCCGGCGCGCTCCACCCTAGCCTCACCCATCGCCAGATCACCGTCGCGCCCGACCAGCACCCGGACGCCGACCGGCCGTGGCGGGGCGGCGAGCAGGCGCTGGCCGAGGCGATGGTCACGCCCGGCTCGCGGATGATCGGCCAGACGCTCGAGCAGTTCGGCTTCCGCCACCAGTTCAGGTGCATCGTGGTCGGGGTCCAGCGGCGCTCGCGCATGCTCCGCCAGCGGCTGACCGACATCCGCCTCGAGGCGGGCGACGTGCTGCTGATCCAGGGCCGGCCGGAGGACGTGCGCGCGCTCAGGGCCAATCGCGACGTGGTGCTGATCGAATGGACCGAGGAGACGTTGCCGAAATACGTCCACGCCCGGCGCGCCGGGGCGATCTTCGCCGCGGTGGTGGTGCTGGCTGCGACCGGCGCGGTGCCGATCGTGGTCGCCGCGGTGGTCGGCGCCGCCGCCATGCTGATCGCCGGCTGCCTCAACGTGCGCCAGGCCGGACGCGCGATCGACCGCGCGGTGGTGATGACCGTGGCCGCGGCGCTGGCGCTCGCCGCCGCCCTGCAGGAGACCGGCGGCGCGACCTTCCTCGCCCGCCAGCTGATCGCCGCGCTCGGCGATTCGGGCCCCGGGGTCATGCTGTCGGCGCTGTTCCTGCTCATCGCGCTGGTCACCAACCTGCTCACCAACAATGCCGCTGCGGTGCTGTTCACGCCGATCGCGGTCAGCCTGGCGCTCGAGCTCGGCGTCGACCCGACCGCCTTCATCCACGCGGTCATCTTCGCCGCCAGCTGCTCGTTCGCCTCCCCGATCGGCTACCAGACCAACCTGATGGTGATGGCCCCGGGCCATTACCGCTTCGCCGACTACGGGCGCGTCGGCGCGCCGCTGATCCTGGTGGTGTGGGCCTGTTTCTCGCTGCTCGCTCCGGTATATTATGACCTGTGACTCGATTCGATCAGGCGCCGGGGACCCCGCCGCCGGTTGATGACGCCGAGAGCCGATGCTCGATACCGACCCGCGCAAGCTCCGTTATTTCTACGGCACCGCCCAGCAACCGTGCCCGTACCTGCCGGGCCGGCTCGAGTGCAAGGCGGTGACCGAGCTGTCGGGCCCTGACGTGAGCCAGCTCCACGACATCCTCAGCCGGGCCGGGTTCCGCCGCAGCCACGGCATCGCCTATCGCCCCGCCTGTCACGGCTGCCATGCCTGCGTGCCGGTGCGGGTGCCGGTGGCCGAGTTCCGGCCCGGCCGGTCGCTGCGCCGGGTAGCGGCGCGCAACGCCGACCTGATCGTCGCCTACCGGCCGGCGATCGCGACCCTGGAGCAATACGAGCTGTTCCGCGTCTACGAGCACGGCCGCCACGGCGACGGCGACATGGCGCTGATGGACTTCAGCGACTACCGGGCGATGATCGAGGACAGCCCGGTCGAGACCCACGTGATCGAGTTCAGGGAGCCGGGCGGGCGGCTTGCCGCGGTGTCGCTCACCGACCGGCTCAGCGACGGCCTGTCCGGCGTTTACAAGTTCTTCGCCCTCGAGCGCCGGCGCACCAGCCCCGGCACCTACGTGATCCTGTGGCACATCGAGCAGGCGCGCGCGCTCGGCCTGTCGTACCTGTATCTCGGCTACTGGATCGCCGACAGCCCGAAGATGGCCTACAAGGCGCGGTTCGCGCCGCTCGAGGGCCTGACCGGCGAGTGCTGGCAGCGCCTGTCCCTGGCGCGCGGCGTGAGCGAGGCCGCGGGCGCCGCGCTTTGACCGCCCGGAGCGCTCTCCTATACTGACCGCCCGCGCGGGCGAACCAGGGAGGCAGCAGTGAATCGTCGCGATTTCATCGCCGGGGCCGCCACCGGCGCGGTGCTCGGCGCGGGCCTGACCTATGCCGCGGCGGGACCGCGGCCGAGGCCACTCGATTTCGGGACGCCCGACGCGCCGGCCACGGCGCCGGCGGTTGCGGGCGCATTCCACGAGTGGAAGATGGTGACCACCTGGCCGCGCGACTTCCCCGGTGCCGGCACCGTCGCCCAGCAGCTCGCCGACCGCATCACCGAGATGTCCGGCGGCCGGATCAAAGTGAAGCTGTTCTCCGCCGGCGAGATGGTGCCGGCGTTCGAGGCGTTCGACGCCGTGCGCGAGGGCACCGCCCAGTGCAGCCACGACGCGGCCTACTACTGGGTGGCCAAGAACAAGAGCATCCCGTTCTTCTGCTCCGTCCCCGGCGGCCTCAGCCAGGTCGAGCACAACGCCTGGATCCTGTACGGCGGCGGCCAGCAGCTGTGGGACGAGCTGTACGCCGCCTTCGGCCTGCGCGCGTTCATGGCCGGCAACACCGGCACCCAGATGGCCGGCTGGTTCCAGAAGGAGATCAACTCGCTCGGCGACCTCAAGGGTCTCAAGATCCGCATTCCCGGCCTCGCCGCCGAGGTGCTCAACCGGCTCGGCTCGACCGCGGTCAACCTGCCGGCGGGCGAGATCATGCCGGCGCTGCAGTCGGGCGTGATCGACGCCGCCGAGTGGGTCGGCCCGTGGGTCGATCTCACCTTCGGCTTCTACAAGGTCGCCAAGTACTATTACGGGCCGGGCTTCCACGAGGGCAGCACCGCCAACGAGCTGCTGATCAACGGCGCCGCCTGGGATTCGTTGTCGAGCGACCTCAAGGCGATCGTGCAGTCTGCCTGCCACGACGCCAACCTGATGTTGCCGAGCGAGTATTTCGCGCGCAACTCGGAGTCGCTGGCGGTGCTGGTCGACCAGCACGGCGTGGTGGTACGGCCGCTGCCCGACGACGTGCTCGAGGCCGCGTTCGGCATCTCGGCCGACGTCGCCGCCGAGACCGCGTCCGAGGGCGAGCTCAACCGGCGCATCTATGACAGCTGGTCGAAGTTCCGCGCGCGCGCGATCGCCTACCAGCCGTTGTCGGATTACGGCTTCATCCGCAACCGCGCGCTGGCGGTGGGCGCGTGACGGGCGCCGGCGCGGCGGTCAATCGGGGTCGGCGAGCATCCGACACCCCTGTCAAACCAACACCGGAAGGGCAAGCGATGACCACGACGACCCCGTCCCGACGCGGCTTTCTCGCCGGCCTGGCCACCGGCGCGGCGGTCGCGGCGTCGAGCCTGCCGGCGCCGGCAATCTCGCAAGGCCTGGTGAGCTGGAAGATGGTCACTACCTGGCCCAAGAACTTTCCCGGCCTCGGCACCGGGGCCCAGCGCATCTGCGACCGGATCGGGGCGCTGAGCGGCGGGCGCATGGAGGTGCGCCTGTACGCGGCGGGCGAGCTGGTGCCGGCGTTCGAGGCGTTCGACGCGGTGCGCGACGGCATCGCCGAGATGACCCACGACGCGAGCTACTACTGGGTCGCCAAGCACAAGAGCATGCCGTTCTTCTGCACCGTGCCGGGCGGGCTGACCGCCCAGGAGCACATGGGCTGGATCTACCACGGCGGCGGCCAGAAGCTGTGGGACGAGCTGTGTGCGGAGTTCGGCATGAAGGCGTTCCTCGCCGGCGGCTCGGGCGTCCAGATGGGCGGCTGGTTCCAGAAGGAGATCACCGGCCTCGGCGACTTCAAGGGGCTCAAGATGCGCATCCCCGGGCTCGGCGCCGAGGTGGTCAACCGGCTCGGCGCGACCGCGGTCAACCTTCCGGGCGGCGAGATCATGCCGGCGCTGCAGTCAGGCGTGATCGACGCCACCGAGTGGGTCGGGCCGTGGAACGACCTCGCCTTCGGCTTCTACAAGATCGCCAAGTACTACTACGGCCCGGGCTTCCACGAGCCCAGCTCGGCGCTCGAGGTGATCGTCTCGAAGGACAGGTTCGAGGCCCTGCCGAAGGACCTTCAGGCCGCGGTCGAGAACGCGTGCATGGCCGAGAACGGCTACATGCTGAGCGAGTTCACCGCCGGCAACAGCGAGGCCCAGCGCATCCTGGTCGACAAGCACGGGGTGGCGATCGCCAACTTCCCCGACGACGTGGTCAAGGCCGCCTTCGACTTCTCGGTCGAGGTGGTGCGCGAGACCGCGACCCAAGGTGATCTCGCCAAGCGCATTTTCGACGGCTGGTGGCAGGTGCGCAAGGACGCGATCGCGCGCGCGCCGTTTGCCGAGCAGGGCTACATGAACAACCGCGCGCGCGGCACCACCTGATCCGCGCGCAATCGCCGCTCGGCGATCCGGGCTTCGCAGAGCCTGCCGGAGGGCGGGCTCCCGCCTCCACGCCGGCCGCCCGCCACGCCTTCCCGCAGCGTCCCTGGCTCATTGGTGCGGCGCCCCGACAATGCTAGGCTTCCCAGAAAATCCTGATACCGCTCGATCACCGTTTCCGTCGCATCCTTATGTTCCGCCATCACCGCGTCACGGCGCCAGCGAGTCTTATCCCTGACCGCAAGGACTGGCGCGGCCAGTTTATCATCGGCGCCGCTCAGGCCGCCCCGGAGCACTTCACCACGATACGCCTTTCCAGAATCGCGGTTCACCTACACGAGGGCTGTAGTTTCCTGCGACTGCGATGCCGAGAGGACACCGCAGGACTTATCATCGGGACCCCGATCGATTATGCGCAAGAAACCGTCGTCCAAACCGACCTCGATATCACGTCCTATGGCCAATTAACTCCGGCCGCGTTTGAGGCCGCCCTCGAAAGATACATCTACAGCTTCGCCGGCACGTTCATCTGTGTCATATCTTACCGGGGCCTCAATCGAGTCTATCTCGACGCCAACGGCACCAAGTCCCTGGTCTACATGCCGGCCAGGAAATTGGCCGCCTCGACCACCGGACTGTTGCTGAACGACCGCGACTATAGCGACCGCTTCGATCGCGACCTGTATCACCGCCTGCACGTCCGTCGAGACGGCTGGTTTCCCTCGGGTCTCACCGGCCACAGA
>DASWHU010000251.1:0-16331 GCA_036398035.1 Alphaproteobacteria bacterium
GATGGCGGTCGCGGTCGGCTCGAGCTGCGCCTTTCTCACGCCCATCGGGCACCAGTCGAACACGCTGGTGATGGGGCCGGGCGGCTATCGCTTCGGCGACTACTGGCGGATGGGCCTGCCGCTGGAGGCCGCGATCGTCGCAGTCGGAGTGCCGATGATCGCGTTCGTCTGGCCGTTGTAAGACCTGTCAGGCACGGTGCTCGTCGAGCGCGGGCCAGTCGAAGGCGACGCCGTGGCCCGGCCGCTCGGGCGCGATCGCGCATCCGTGCTCGAGCCTGAGCGGCTCGGCGATGAAGCGCTCGAGGCCGAAGCCGTGCACCTCCAGGTACGAGGCGTTGGGCACCGCGGCCAGCAGGTGAACGTGCAGGTCGTGGACTCCGTGCGAGGTCACCGGCAGGTTGCTGGCCTCGGCCAGGCGCGCCACCTTCAGCCACACCGTGATGCCGCCGCAGTTGGCGACGTCGGGCTCGGGGAACGACACCCCGCCCGCCTCGATCATGCGCGCGAACTCGTAAATCGTGTGCATGTTCTCGCCGGTCGCGATCGGCACCGGCGCGAGGCTGCGCAGGCGCACGTGGCCGGCGACGTCGTCGGGAATCGTCGGCTCCTCCAGCCAGTAGGGATGCAGCTCGGCCAGGGCGAGCGCCGCTGCCACCGCCTGGTCGGCGGTCCAGCGCATGTTGGCGTCGACCATCAAGGGAAAATCGTCGCCGAGCAGGTCGCGCATCGCGCGCACCCGCGCCACGTCCTCGCTCAGGCGGTCGCGGCCGACCTTCATCTTGATCGCACGGAAGCCCTTGGCCAGGTTGTCGCGGGTCTGGTCGAGCAGCCGCTCGAGCGGGAACTGGAGGTCGATGCCGCCGGCATAGGCGGCGACGCGCGGGTCGTTGCCGCCGAGCAGGCGCCACAGCGGCAAGCCGCAGCGGCGCGCGCGCAGGTCCCACAGCGCGATGTCGCAGGCGGCGATGGCGAACGCCGCGGCGCCGCCGCGGCCGACGAAGTGCAGCCGCCACCACATGCGCTGCCACAGCGCCTCGATCAGGGTCTCGTCGGCGCCTTGCAGCAGCGGCGCGAGGTCGGTCTCGATCAGGCTGCGGATGGCGCCGCCGCCGGCGCCGACGGTATAGGTGTAGCCGAGGCCCTCTCGCCCGTCGGCGTCGGTGACGCGGGCGGTGATCAGCTCGAAGTGGGTGATGTCGCCGTGGGTCGAATCGGACAGGGTGACGGGGAGCGGAATCCGAAAGTGGCCGGTCTCGACCGCGGCGATGGTCATGGCGGGCTCCGGGACGCGCGCATCGCGCGGCCGGCATTGTGCCGGCCGGCTCGCCGGCGCACAAGGCGCTGGGCGGCGTCCAGGTCGACGGCCGCAGGCGGCTGCCCGCAGCTACTGCAACAGCGCCGCGATCTGGTCGAGATGGTCCCAAACCACGTAGACAGCCGTGAGGGCCAGGACCGTCGCCGTCTTGAGGTTCCACATGGCCCTGAGATTAGACGGCGCCCGGAACCGGCATAGTATTGGCGGTCACAGGACGACGCGCCGGGGGGCGGGAATGGGGCAAGAGAGTGACGGCGCGCTGATCGGACTCGACTGGGGCACCACCTCGCTGCGCGCCTACAGGATCGCGGCCGGCGGCGCGGTGCTCGAGGCGCGCAGGGCGCACGCCGGCATCCTGGCCGTCGAGCCGGACGCCTTCGAGGCGGCGTTCGCGGCCGCGGTCGGCGACTGGCTCGCGGCCCTGCCGGCGGCGCCGGTGATCGCCTCGGGCATGATCACCAGCCGCCAGGGCTGGGTCGAGGTGCCCTATCTCGCCTGCCCAGCGGGCGAGGCGGCGATTGCCGCCGCCTTGCACCGCCACCGCACCCCTGGCGGCCGCGAGCTTTACTTCGTGCCCGGCCTCGCGCTCGCCGCCGCGGGCGGCGCGCCCGACGTGATGCGCGGCGAGGAGACCCAGGTCTGCGGCGCGCTCGACGGCAGCGGCGAGGCGCGCCTGTACCTGCTGCCCGGCACCCACAGCAAATGGGTGCTTGCCCGGGACGGCCGCATCGACTGGTTCGCGACCTTCATGACCGGCGAGCTGTTCGCCGTGCTCAGGGATCATTCGATCCTTGGCCGGCCGATGGTTCGCGAGGCACAGGATGCGGGCTGGTTCGCGCGCGGGGTGGCGCACGGCCGCGTCGAGGGCGCGGAGGCCGGCGGGTTGCTCAAGCGCCTGTTCAGCGCGCGCACGCTCCATCTGGTGGGCGACCTGCCGGCGGCGGGAATCGCGTCGTATCTCTCCGGCCTGCTAATCGGTGCCGAGATGCGCGAGGCGCTGGCGTGCGTGCGGGCGCGGGCGCCGGTCGAGTCGCTGGTCGTGCTCGGTGACGACGCGCTGGCGAGCCGCTACCTGGCGGCGGCCGAGTCGAGCGGCGTCGAGGCCGCGCGCGGCCCCGCGCACGCCGCTGCGCGCGGCCACTGGCGGCTCGCGCGCGCGGCCGGGCTGTTGGCGGATGCGGCGGCATGACCGGCCTCGCCGAGGCGCTGGCGCCGCTGCCGCTGATCGCGATCCTGCGCGGGCTCGCTCCTAAGCGCGCGCGCGCGGTCGGGGCGGTGCTGGTCGAGGCCGGGTTCCGGGCCCTCGAGGTGCCGCTCAACTCGCCCGATCCGATGCGCTCGATCGCCGTGCTCGCCGAGGCGTTCGCCGGCCGCGCGCTGGTCGGCGCCGGCACCGTACTCGCGCCCGACCAGGCGCGTGCGGTGGCGGCGGCCGGCGGCCGCATGGTGGTGATGCCGCACTGGGACGCGGCGGTGGTCGCCGCGACCAAGCGGGCAGGTCTGTGGTCGGTGCCCGGGGTGGCGACCCCGAGCGAGGCGTTCGCCGCGCTCGCCGCCGGCGCCGATGCGCTCAAGATGTTCCCGGCCGAGGCGCTGCCGCCGGCGGTGGTCAGGGCGTGGCGGGCGGTGCTGCCGCCGTCGTGCCTGCTGCTGCCGGTCGGCGGCATCCGTCCCGAAAGCCTCGGCCCCTATCTTGCCGCCGGCGCCAGCGGCTTCGGCATCGGCTCCGCCCTGTTCGCGCCCACCCTGGATGACGCCGAGATCGCGGCTCGCGCCCGCGCCTTCGCCGCGGCGTGGCGGCATGCGGCGGGTGGCGGCGCGCCGTAGGCTGCGGTGGAGGTCAGTCGCGGGCGTGCGCGGGCAGATGGGCGACCTGGTCCAGAAGCTCGTCGCGCCGGGTCTCGCCGATCAGGAAGCTTGCAGTCACCTTGCCTGAGTCGCATTCCGCAACCTCGCAGTCGATCTGGCCCACATATGGCAGGTTGATGCGCAGCCGCACGCCCGGCGGGATGTCCTGGTCGGAGGTGAACACGAGGCCCTGCGGCGTGATGTCCATGACATGGCATGGATAGACCATTTCCGGCACCACGAATGTCGCCGGCCGATCGTACCGCGCCGCAATTGCTTGCATCGCAAACCGTTGCCGCGTGCGCGTGTCTATGTCGGCTTGCTTCTGCAGGCGGCTCTTGCAGTACTCCCAAAGCCGCCGCATGTCACCGGCGATGCCCGGTGCGTCGGCGCTGCCGTTGGCGGCACGCACGCCGTCGGGGAGCGGGCAGGAGTCGTATTGCGGCAGTATGACCGGCGAGACGGTGCCGAACTGGGCGAGCGAGATGACTGTCGCGCCGACCGCGTCCTCATCCTCGCCCGCGCGGTTGATGACGAAGACGAACGGCTTGTCCGCGGACCCGACGATGTCCAGGAGCTCGGCGACATCGTCGAGATTGTCGTACTGGGGCGGGACCAATATCACCACCAGGTCCGTCGCCTCCAGGATGTCGGAGATCTGCGCATCGCTCCGCGACACGTCGCAGTCGACCAGGACCAGCCCGACGCCCTCGTCGCCGAGCCGCCTCAGGCTGTCGGCCCGGCAGGATTCATCCCACGCGGCCGCAGTGGCGCGGGCGAGGTCGGCGCCCCCTGCCCAGGCGAGCAGCGCCGGCTCGTCACCCGCATCCAGGAACACCACCAGGCCGGCACCGTCCATTGCCGCGCAATGGCCGAGCCAAGCGGTCAGCGTGGTCCCACCGATGCCTGGGTGGGCGGCAGTAACGGTCACCACATGCATGAGCTTTTCCGTGCCGCGAGCGGGTGCAGACGCGGCTTGGCAACAGCCGTCAAAGGTGAATCTTGCAGTAATCGGCGTCACATCAAGGCCCGGCCGCATCACGACTTGGTTGCAGCCGGCTGCGGCCGGGCCATGGGTACGATGTCCGTCAGCGCCCCGGCCGCGTGCCAAAGTCGATAGGGGCCGTCACGACTCCAGATATGGTAGCTATGAGAATCGAGAGCGACCATATCTTGATGTCCGGCCCTTGGGGGCCCCGGGACGGGCACGACCGGCGGGTGTCGCGACCCCGATCCGGCTTACGTCCGCCCGGCCGCCCCGAGCGACGCCGCGGTCAGCCGTCGCGGCCGTGGCTCGCGGCGAGCTGCACCAGCCAGTCCACCATCCGCTCTTTCAGCGTGTAGGGCTTCTTGCGGAATACCGCCCAGCCGATCGGCGAGTGCACCACGTCGTAGATCAGCTTGGACTTCTTGACCTTCGAGACCTTCATGCCGGCCAGCAGCACCGCATCGGCGAAGTCCCAGTCGCGCCCGACCGCCTTGGGCCTGAAATCGGTCCAGGCCATGTACAGGTAGTCGTGAAGGATGCTGGCCTCGAGGTGGGCACCGATCGGACCGACGATCTACCACAGCGGCTCCGGGACCGAGGCAAGATCGGTGTAAAGGCCGCGCGGCGCCCTGATCGTCAGCGGATAGGGCGCGCCGTCCTTGGGGTGGACCGTCATGCGCGCGCGAAAGCTCGCGGACAGCTGCCACAGCGAGCGCGGAGTCTTGTCGACGTGGATCTGTGCGTGAACGACGAACTTCAGCTCGTCGAGGTACTGGAAGTCGGTGATGTCGTCGATAACCCCGGCCGGGAACGGGTCGGGGCCGGGGTTCCATGTAACCATCCTTATTCCCCCCCAAGTCGTGGGCGAGGCGTGCCGGCCATCGGCGGCCGCGCGCGGCGTTACCGCATCTCAGGACGACCTTGAGGGGCCGATCGTTCCATCCGCCTTCCCTAACCCCGCCCGACGTAGAGCTGCCGGTGCGGGATCACCGTCGTCTCGAGCACCTCGACATGGGGCGGCAGCGCGGCGATGGTGACGATCAGCTCGGCCAGCTCGTCGGGGGTCATCATCGGCTCGTCGTCCTGGACGCGGCCGCTCGTCTGGCGGCGCTCGACCAGGATGTTGCCGGGATTGACCATCGAGCAGGTGATGGCGTGGTCGCGGCCCTCGAGCGCGGTCGTCTGGGTCAACCCCCACAGGCCGTGCTTTGAGGCATTGTACGGCGCCATTCCCGGGCGCACGCGGCTGGCCGAGATCGAGCCGATGTTGATGATCCGCCCGCCGCCCTGGCGCTTCATGATCCGCATCGCCGCTTTCGTGCACAGCAGCGGCGCGGTGAGATTGGTCGCGATCACCTTGTTCCAGGCCTCGATGTCGAGCTCGTCGATCGGGCCGCCGTCGAACGCGCCGGCGTTGTTGACCAGCAGGTCGAGGCGAGCGAAGCGCTTCTCGGTCTCGGCGAAGATGCGCTCGACCTCGCCCGCATCGGTGACGTCGCCGGCGCGGCTGATCACCTCGGCGCCGAGCCCGGCGGCCTCCTTGACCGCGACGGCGAGCGGCTTCGGGTCGCGCGCCACCATGGCGAGATTCGCGCCCTCGCGCGCGAAGGCGCGGGCGATGCCGCGGCCGAGGCCCTTGCTCGCGCCCGTGATCAGGGCGACCTTTCCGTCCAGTCTCGCCATCTCGTGCGGCTCCTGTGGTGGCTGTGATGCGGGATGCGCGGGCGCAGTCTAGGGGTCGCAATCCGGCCGGGCAATGCGTTGAACGGGGTCGGGTGCCATGCCATTCTGCCCGCCCGCAGGCGCCCAGGTGGAAATTGCGATGGTGGTGACAGGCAGGATTGGTAGGCTTCGCGCCGCCTTGCGCGTCGTCGCGCTGGCCCTGCCGCTCGCGGCGGCCGTGGCGCTCGCCCAGGAACCCGGCGGCGCCGAGACCGACTGGCAGGCCGGCTTCGAGGCCGAGGGCGCCGGCGACTGGCACGGCGCCCTCCACCACTACAACCGGGCGATCCAGTCCGGCGAGCTGAGCCAGAAGCGCCTTGCGCGCGTGTTTCGAAGCCGCGGCAACGTACGCCACGCGCTCGGCGAGGACGGCGAGGCCTTGAAGGATTACGAGACCGCGATCAGCCTCGACCCGAACTACGCCAACGCCTATGTCAGCCGCGGCGTAATCCATCACCTGCGCGGCGATTACATTCGCGCGCTCGAGGATTACGACGAAGCCATCCGGCTGGAGCCCGACAACGCGCTCGCCTACGCCAACCGGGGCGGGGCGCACGAACAGCTCGAGCAGATCGAGGACGCGATCAACGACTTCCGCACCGCCTACCAGCTCGGCCTCGAC
Organism: Alphaproteobacteria bacterium; assembly: GCA_036398035.1. Lineage (GTDB taxonomy): Bacteria > Pseudomonadota > Alphaproteobacteria > UBA7887 > UBA7887 > DASWHU01. The sequence goes on from DASWHU010000251.1 coordinate 6,496, forward strand.
AAGGACTGGCTGGTCGAGGTGCTGACCGCGTACGGCGACCTGCCGGCGCGCGAGCCCTGACCGGCCGCGCCCGGCACGCCGAGGGAGAGGAAGGGGGATGCGCGTCGCCGCCGAACGGCTCGAGGAGCTGTGCCGCGAGATCTGCCGCCGCGGCGGCTCGGACGAAAACGAGGCGGCGCTGGTCGGGCGGCACCTGGTCGAAGCCAATCTGAGCGGGCACGACAGCCACGGCGTCGGCGTGCTGCCGACCTATATCGGCTCGCTGGTTGAGGGCAGCCTCAGGCCCAACCTGCACGTCACCGTCGCTGCCGACCTCGGCGCCATCCTGCGCCTCGACGGCAACGGCGGCTACGGCCAGGTGATCGGCACCGAGGCGATGGAGCTTGGCATCGCGCGCGCGCGCGAGCTCGGCGTGGCGGTGGTCGCGCTCAGGCGCAGCCACCACCTGGGCCGGATCGGCGCCTGGGGCGAGCAGTGCGCGGCCGCGGGCCTGGTCTCGATCCACTACGTCAACGCCACCGGCTACCGGCCGCTGGTGGCGCCGTTCGGCGCGCGCTGCGCGCGCTACACCACCAACCCATACTGCACCGCGATCCCGGCGACCGGCGCCAACCCGGCGATCATCCTCGACATGGCGACCAGCACCGTCGCTTTCGGCAAGATTCGGGTCGCCTACAATCGCGGCGAGCTCGCGCCCGAGGACGCGCTGATCGATGCGACCGGCCGTGAGACCCGCGACCCGGGCGTCATGTTCGCCGACCCGCGCGGTGCGCTGCAGCCGTTCGGTCGCCACAAGGGCTACGGGCTGGGGTTGGTTTGCGAGCTACTGGCTGGTGCGCTGACCAATGGCGGCGGCATGCTGCCCGAGCATCACGAGGGCACCGTGATCAGCAACAACATGCTGACCATCATCCTCGACCCGGCGGAGATTGCCGACGCCGCTTGGTTCCGAAACGAGGTCGACGCGATCACCGCCCACATGAAGGGCTCGCCCACGGCCGAGGGCGTGGATGCGGTGATGGTGCCGGGCGATCCCGAGCGCAAGGCGCGCGCGGAGCGGGGCGCGAACGGCGTGCCGCTGGACGAGGAGACCTGGGGTCAGATCGTCGAGGCGGCGGCCAAGCTCGGGCTCGGCGCCGAGGAGATCGACCGGATCATCGGCGCTTGATGCGGGGCGCGGGCAGCGCGAGGTAGGCGAGCCGCTTCGCCTCGGTGCGCCCGCGCGCGACTGAATCGAGGATCAACCCGCAGGTCAGCGACAGGAACGCGAGCAGCATGGCCCCGGTCGCCGCGACCGCGGTCGGCAGGCGCGGCACCAGGCCGGTCGCGACATATTCGACGAACACCGGCCAGGCGAGGATCAGCGACACCCCCGCAAGCAGCACGAACCACAGGCCGAAGAACGGCAGCGGGCGGATTTCCTTGAACAGGATCACGATCGTCCACAGGATGCGCAGGCCGTCGCGGACGGTGTTGAGCTTGCTCTCGGAGCCGTGCGGGCGCTCCTTGTAGGCGGTCGGGACCTCGGCGATAGGCATCCGCAATTGCAGCGCGTGCACGGTGAGCTCGGTCTCGATCTCGAAGCCCCGCGAGGCGGCGGGGAAGGACTTGACGTAGCGGCGCGAGAAGGCGCGGTAGCCGCTGAGCATGTCGTCGACGGACTGGCCGAAGATGCGCGCGACCAACGCGGTCAGCAGGCGGTTGCCGAAGCGGTGGCCGGCCCGGTAGGCGGCCGAGTGCTCGCTCATGCGCCGTGCGGAGACCATGTCGTGCGGGCCCTCGAGCAGGCGCGCGACCAGCTCCGGCCCGGCGGCCGCGTCATAGGTGTCGTCGCCGTCGACCAAAAGGTAGACGTCGGCGTCGATGTCGGCGAACATGCGCCGGACCACGTTGCCCTTGCCTGAGCGCGCCTCGCTGTGCACCTCGGCGCCGGCCGCGCGCGCGCGTTCGACGGTGTCGTCGGTCGAGCCGTTGTCGTAGACGTAAATGGTCGCTGCCGGCAGCGCCTCGGCGAAGGCGCGCACCACGCCCCCGACCGCGACCGCCTCGTTGCGGCACGGCACCAGCACCGCGATCTCTTGGCCGGCCAGGTCCGGCGCAGGGGCCGGCGCGCGCGCCGTCATAGCCTCGCTCGCAACCACCGGGAGGTCACGCACCGGTTTTTGTCCCAAGGCAAGCCAACCCCGACCATCGTCCTCCGGATGTGTTGGAAACTAGGGCACGGCTCGCGCCAATCCACAGCGCCGCGCCGGGGCTCAGCTCCGCGTCGCCGCGGCTTCCGGGATCGGCGCCTGGCGGAGCACGCTCTCGCGATAGGCGATGTAGGTGGCGGCGGCGAAGATCATGGTGCCGCCGATCCAGGTGTAGACGCCCGGGACCTCGGCGAAGAAGACGTAGCCGAGGATCGCCGCCCAGATCAGCTTGAAGAAGTCGACGGGCATCACCACCGCGGCCTCGCCTTCCTTGAGCGCCTGGGTCATCAGCAGCTGGGCGAGGGTGCCGATGACCCCGATCAGGACCAGCCAGCCGAGCTGGTCGAGGCTCGGAGTCTGCCAGAACAAGAGCGCCGGGACCAGCGACAGCGGGATCATCAGCAGCGTCATGTAGGCGGCGATGGTGATGCTCGAATCGGTGCGGCCGAGGATCTTGATCACCACCAGCGCCCCCGCCCACAGCACCGCCTGGATGATCAGCAGCATCGAGCCGAGCCCGACCTCGGCGAAGCCCGGTCGGATCGCGACGAAGGTGCCGGCGAAGCCGAACAGGATCGCGAGCCAGCGGCGCACGCGCACCACTTCGCCGAGCACCAGCACGGCCAGGATGGTGGCGAAGATCGGCGCGGTGAACGACAGCGCCGCCACCTCGCTCAGCGGCGTGACCGAGAGCGCGTAGAAGAAGCACAGCATGGCGATCACGTTGAGGCCCGAGCGCAGCAGGTGCAGCTCGAGCTTGGGCGTCTTGAGCAGGCCCAAGCCGTAACGCATGAGCCACGGCACGATCACGATCAGCCCGAAGACGTTGCGGAAGAACGCGATCTCGAACGGATGCAGCTCGCCCGAGACGTGGCGGACCAGCGCGTGCATGATCGAGAAGCCCATGGTGGAGACGAACATCAGCGCCAGCGGGCGCCCGGCCGAGCCCGCCGCCAGGGCCGCGCGCAAGCGCGGCCGCACCCCGCCGCCGGTGTCGTTCAAAGATCGCGCCGGGCGAGCTCGGTCGCCTGACCGACCAGCTCCGGATCGCCGATGTGGCCCGCCAGCACCAGGCTCAGCTTGGCGAGATAGAGGCGCTGCTGGTCGGCCTCGACGTGCTCGAGCGCCTCGCTGAGTACGCGAAACAGCTGCTCGAGCGTGTCGATGTCGGGCTGCGCGAGCTCGCCGGCCATGCCCTCAGCCCGTCGCCGGCGCGCGGCCCAACGCGCGCAGCACGGCGCGGCGCAGCGCCGGGCCGGTCGGCGCAACCAGGCGCGCGCACAGGTGGTCGTCGGGCCTGAACAGCATCAGCTCGCCGGCACGCGCGCCGAGGCGTCCCGCGATCTCGCCGTCGCGGACCGCGATCGCCGCGCCGCGCTGCGCTCCGTCCCCGACGCGGACCAGCGTGACCGGCACCGGTGCGCGTGCGGCCTCCATGCCGAGCGCGTCGACCGCCTCGTCGCCCGCCGGCGCGAACTGCAGGCCGAGGAAGCCGTCGCCGGCCAGCTCGAGCAGATGGCCGTCGGCGGCCTTGCCGTTGCGCCGGACATCGACCCGCAGGTTCGGCAACACCTCGCCGAGGGCGACGCCGGCGGCGGCGCCGTCCGGGGTGTTGAGCTCCGAGTCGGCGTAGACGAACGGGCTCGTCTGGCGCGGATTGATCAGGCCGCGCACCCGCGGCTCCGCGGTCGCGAGCGACAGCACCGCATCGCGCATCAAGGTGAAGCCGGGGCCCGGCGGGGTCATGAACCAGGTGCTCTTGGTCGCCTGGAAGTGGTTCTCGACGGTCGCCGCGTGGCGCTCGCCGCTGTAGCTGTCGAGCAACGCCTCGGGCGCCAGCCCGCGCACCACGAAGGCGAGCTTCCAGCCCAGGTTGAGCGTGTCCTCGATACCCGAGTTGAGCCCGCGCACGCCGAAGATCGGCACCAGGTGCGCGGCATCGCCGGCGAACAGCACGCGGCCCGCGCGATAGGCGGGCAGCGTCAGGCAGTGCGCCCGGTACAGGCTCGACCAGACCAGCGACCAGCGGCCGCGCTCACCGATGAAGTCGAGGTGCCGGCGGATGCGCGCTTTCAGCCGGTCGTCCTCGAGCTCCTGCTCGTCGTCCTCGTCGGGCCGGAGCTGGGAATCGAACCGCCAGATATTGTCCGGCTGGCAGTGCATGATGATGGTCGAGCCGGGATTGGACGGCGGGTCGAACCACACCCGCCGCTCCGCAGGGGTGTCGGTGTCGAGCTCGATGTCCGAGATCAGGTAGCGGCCCTCGTAGCTGGTGCCCTCGAAGCGCAGCCCCAAGGCCTCGCGCACCGTCGAGTGGGCGCCGTCGGCGGCGACCACCCAGTCGGCGTCGAGCCGGTAGCTGCCCGCGGGCGTCTCCACGGTCAAGGCGACCCCGTCCTTACCCGCCGCGATCGCGGCGACGCGCGAGTGCCAGCGTATCTCGACCGCCGGGTTGGCGTGGCAGGCGTCGACCAGGAACTGCTCGAAGGCGCATTGCTGCATGTTCAGGAACGGCGGGTGCCGGTCTTCGTTGGAGTGCGGGGCCTCCAGCGCGAACACCTGGCGGTCGCGGAAATAGGTCCGGCCGCTGTGCCACCACACGCCCTTGGCGGTGATCGCGGGCCCGGGGCCGACCCGGTCGAGGACCTCGAGGCTGCGCCGCGAGATGCAGGTCGCGCGGCTGCCGTGGCTGACGCAGTCGCGCGGCTCGATCACCACCGCGCGCACCCCGAAACGAGCCAGCGCCAGCGCGGCGGTCAGCCCGACCGGTCCGCCGCCGACCACCGCCACCGCGTGGCGAACCGCGGCCCCGTCGAGCTCCGCGGGGCGCACGAAAGGGTAGTGCGTGTACGTGAAGTACATTCCTATCCCGCGTGCAGGTCAGGAAAGGTCGGGGACCGCCGGGGAGCGAAAAATACCACCCCGAGCTTGCGCCGGAACCGAAAAAATATTAATAAAATCCTATCAATTGGCCGCGCCGGCGTTGACATGCCGATGCGGCCATGCGCGAATCCTTAGGGGCATCGCAATGAACGCGATGAGTATCGGCGCCCTGAGGAGCGGGGACGGACGCAGGCGATGACGGTCGGGCACAGCACGACGCTGCCGCTCGCGCCCGAGCAGTGGTTGCATCGACGGCGGCCGGTTGCGCCGGCGCACGCCTCGGCGCCGGTACGCATGCGCCGGGCCGGCGAGAGTCCCGTGCCACGTGCGGCCGGCTCCGTCACTGCGACACATACCGAAGCGCCGGTGGCCGCGCCGGGCTTCGCCGCCCAGGCGATCGCATGGGACCTGCTGCTCGATTTGCGCCCCTCGCCACAGCCGGCCCGCAAGCTGGTCGCGCACTACGCGCGCGCCGACGGCCTGCTGGCCAACCGCCACCCGCCTTCATCGGGCATTCTGGTTTGAGCGTCCGCGCCACGCCGGGCGCGCACGGCCCGGGCAATCAATAGCTGAAGCTGACGCTGGCCCAGATCTTCTGGGTATCGGCGGCGAAACGCTGCGCGTCATAGACGGCGTATTCGAGCCGCAGCATCACCCGATCGTGCAGCGGGTACGCGATCTCGGCGTCGAGCTCATCGCCGTAATGCGCGCCGCCTCGCTCGGCGGCAAAGCGGTGGCCGACCACGCTCAGCCTGGTGCCGGTGAGCCACAGCGGAGCCACGAATATGTGGTTGAGGCCGAGATAGAGGTCCGCGATGCCGTCCGGCGGCGTGGTCGGGAACACGTCGGCGGTGCCCTGGAACGCGTGCAAGGTCGCGAGCGGCGTCTGCAAGGCGCGCCGGCCGTTGCCGCCGAGCACTTCATATCCGAGCCGCAGCGAGGTGCTCGCGTAGGCGGCGCCGGGCTCGACCAGGTAATAGGCGAAGTCGTCGTCGTTCGGGTTGTTCGCGTAACCGCTCTGCCAGGCGGCCTCGGCCTGGTAGAGCAGCCACCACGGCTCGCCGAGCTGCCTCCGCCCGTTAAGGCGCAGGCCGAAGGTCTTGGACGACAGGGCCGGGCGGTCGTTGATGTCGACCAGATAGCCGTAGCCCGCGAGGTGGCCGATCCCGTCCTGGTATCGGGACAGGTGGATGAGGTGGCTGTCGGTCTCGAAGTCGCCGACCGGCGAGTCCTCGCCGAACACGCGATTGACCAGCGCCAGGTAGGCGTAGTCGGCGGTAACGCCCGGTATCAGCCCGGTGGTCACGCGCACGGCGTCGAAGGTCTGCTCGGTCTGGCGAAACCCGACATTGCCGACGAAGCGATGGTTGTCGAGGATGATCCTCTGCCGGCCGAGCTTGATCTCCGAGCGCGGCACGTGCTCGCTGGCGATCCAATACTGATCGAACTCGGTGTTGTCGGGATCGGCGACCACCGGATAGGCGCTGCGTCCGTTGACCGTGTCGTCGAAGCGGGGATATCCGATGTGGAACACGTTCTGGCCCTCGAGCATGGCCCGAAACCCGAACAGCGCCCCGGTCTCGAAGCCCAGCCGGGTGCGCACCGTGTGCGCCGCCGCCCGCTTGGCGAAGCCGTCCTGGTCGACACGCTCGAAACGGTAGCGCAGGTCGAGCGACGGCCTGCCGCCGGTGAGCGCCGCGACCGGGTCGTCCTGGTCGCGCCAGTCCGGGCGCAGCGTCACCCGCCCGTCCTTGAACGCCACCGACTGCAGCGCGCGCTCGACCTTGAGCCGCGGCCATAGCGCGACCGGCATCGGCTCGGCGGGGCTGGTGATGGTGACTCCCTCGCCCTCGGCGAGCCGCACGGTGCCGGTTTCGGCGACGAGCATGACCGTGCCGTCGAGCGCGAGCAGCGCGAAGCCGTCGTCGAGCTCGCCTCCCCACACGGTCCCGCGCTCGACCGAGACCGTGCCCACTCGGGTCGCTACCTCGACCCTCTGCTCGACCAGGCCCTTGAGGTCGTTGACCGCGAGCACGAAGGCGCCGGCCAGGTTGCGCAGCGCGACCACGCGCGCACCGGCGCCCGGGTCGTAGACGAACTCATCGACCAGGAGCGAGGCGTCCGCACCCAGGGTGATCGTCGACTCATCGAGCAGCCGCGCGAGGAGGCGGGCGTCGGCGCCGGTCTCAAGCAGGTCGCCGAACAGCACCGGGTCGGCGGCGGCGAGGTCGCGTCGGTCCTCGCCGTACGACGCCGTGGCGGCGCCCTCGACCCGTTCCACGCCGCCCACCCGCGCCCGCTCGTCGGCGGCGCCGACCGGGCCGGGCAACGCCAGGCAAAGGCAAAATCCAAGCGCAAGGCAAGCTGCCCGCGAGGCGGTCATCGAGTCATCCTCCCTGAAGGTCGATCACCTGTCCGGTCTCGCCGCGGCGCAAGCGGTCGCGGTGAAACCGGACCAGGGCGTCGGACGGATAGGCCGCGGCCAGGGCGTCGAAGGCGGCGAGTGCCCGGTCGCGGTCCGAGTCCAAGTGCGCGAACGCCTCGCGGTAGGCCGCGATCGGCGCCACGGACAGGCTGCCGTTGGCAAGCGGCTCGTAGGCGTCGACGGTCTCGCGCTTGCCGGCCAGCCGCAAGGTGCCGATCGGCCGCCGTTCGAGATCGGGGCAGCGCTCGGCGGTCGCGGCGCTGACGCAGACATTGGTGCCGAGCCGCTTGTTGGCCGCTTCCAGGCGCGCCGCCGTGTTGATCGCGTCGCCCAGCGCGCGGTAGTCGGAATGGGCGTCGCCCCCGACATTGCCGATCAGCACGTCGCCGGTGTTGACCCCGATCCGGGTGCGGCCGACGGCGAGCCCGAGCCGCTGCTGCTCGGCCTGCAACGCGCGCGAGAAGGCGTCCATCTCGAGCGCGCAGGCGATGGCGCGCAGGGCATGGTCGGGCTGCACGACCGGCGCCGAGAACAGCACCGCCACCGCGTCGCCGACCACCCGGTCGAGGGTGCCCTGATGCGCGAGCGCGATGCGCGTCAAGCCGTCGACATAGGCGTTGAGTAGCTTGGCGACCACCGCCGCTTCGGCGGACTCGACCAGCGACGTGAAGCCGGCGAGATCGGTCAGCACGAAGCTGCATTCGCGGCGCTCGCCGCCGAGCCTGAGGCTGCTCGGATTGTCGATGAAGTGCTCGACCAGGTTGGGCGACATATAGCTGCTGAACGCTTGCTTGACCAACTTCCTTTGACCCTCGACGCGCAGGTGGCCGGTGACCGAGAACACCAGATAGACGGCGGCGACCATCAGTCCCGGCGTCACTGGGTCGAACAAGAGCCCCTGCGCCGCATACGCGTACCACGAGAAGGCGCCGGCCGCGGCGATCCCGGCGCCGCCGACCAGCGCCGAGACGATCGCGCCCCGGCGCATCGACAAGACAATCACACCGACGCCGAGGACGAGTATGAACAACATCTCAGCCGCGATCGCCCAGTCGGGACGCCGCAACCAGGACTCGGCCAGGATCTGGTCGATCGCCTGGGCGTGGATCGCGGCCAGGCTCATCGCCGTCGTGACCGGGGTCGGGCGCGCACTCGCAAGCTCGGCCGCGGAACCGCCGACAATGGCGATCGTGTTGCGCAGCTCGGCCTCGGGCACGCGGCCTTCGAGCACGGCCCAGGCCGGGATCACGCGCGTCCCGTCGGGCCGGGCGAAATGAATGACCAGCCGGCCCTCGGGGTCCGTCGGCACCGCGACCGCACCGATGCGGATGTCGCTGATGCCCGACTGGCTGCCGAGCCCGACGGTGCGGCTCGCTCCGCGCGCCCTGACGATATAGCCCGTCGCTCCTTGCGCGACGCGCAGCACCTCGGCGGCAAGCGCGGGGTAGGCCTCGCCCCGGTAGCTCACCAGCAACGGCATCCGGCGCACCAGACCGTCGCGGTCGGGGATCGCGCTGATCAGCCCGTTGCCCTGCGCCGCCGCCTCGACGATGGCGAGGTTCCCGGTCGTGCCCGCGATCGGCACCAGGAAGGGAATGGGGTCGTCGCCGAGGCTTGCCAGCCCGGCCTTGGTCGCCGGCGGCGCCGACTCGAGCGCCTGGCCGGTCTCGGCGAACCCTGCGACCACGTTGCCCGCCGCCCTGAGCGCGTCCTCAAGCGCCGCGCCCCGACCGTTCGCGACGCCGGGCGAGGCCGGGTCGGATTGCGGGAACAGCAGATCGAGCGCGATCACCGCCGTGCCCATCTCGCTCAGGCGCGTGACCAGGTCCGCGATCCGCGCCCGCGGCCACGGCCAGGGGCCGAGTCGCGCCAGGCTGCGGTCATCGATGTCGACGATGCGCAGCGGGCTTGCCCGGTCGGGCCGCGGGCGCCACTCCTGATAGACGTCGAAGACGTCGTTCCTGAGCGTCCACAGCAGCCCGGGATCGACCAGCCGGGCGATCAACGCGATGCCGAGCACGGTGAGCGCGAGCCAGAGGTCGATGCGGCGGGTGAGATGCATGGGTGGCGCGAAGCATAGCAAAATGCGGCCTCTTCCACAGCCTGCCCGGTGCCGATTGCGGCGCCGGCCCCGGCGGTCCTATGATCGGCGCATGACGGCCAAGGCAAAACGCCTCCAGGCGTCTGGTGGGCTGGACATCGCGCCGCTGAGCGCGGCGCTCGGCGCGGAGATCGGCGGGGTCGACCTGTCCGGGCCGCTCGACGACGACCTCGTCGCGGCGCTGCGCCGGGCGCTGCTCGACCACCTGGTCGTCTTCTTCCGCGACCAGAGGCTT